>JBAUCP010000441.1:0-13120 GCA_049677625.1 Occallatibacter sp.
ATCTACGGGACAGGCTCAACTCGCGTTGGCCTAAGGGGCGCACGGCCTTACCGCCGAAACGTGAAACCATCCTCACGCCTCTCAACGCAACATACAAGGGGCGGAACGAACAGAAAATCACAGCTCCAAATCACTCAATCGGACGAGTTCCGCGCCCCATCCTTATTCACGTCTCATCGTGAAAAGGGTGGGACCCCCCCGCCCCGCTACCCCAACCCACCAAACCTGCGTCCAACCCCCAGTGATATACTTTCACTAAAGATGGCCCCGCTCAGGCTCCGTCGAGCGGTTGGTGCTCATCTCCCAGGCCTTGCCGCAGTCGGGCAAGGTCAATTTTGTATCGACCGGTGTTTCACCGTCCGGCAAAGAGCAACTGGGGATGGGTCAACCGGAGCGCGAGGCAGAGGGCAGCCGTCTGGAGGTTTGGTCTGGTTATGACTCCTCGCGCGCGCCGCGCACTTTTCTCCGTCATCGTCTTCTTTTCCATCATGGCCGTGGTGGGCACAGTGCTGCAGCGCAAGATTGGCGCCCAGTCCTCTGAGGACGAGAGCCAGCTTCGCGACAGCCTGAAGTCCTTTGCCAACGTCTATGCGCTGGTGGAGCACAACTACGCCGAGCCCATCTCCGGCGACAAAGCCGATGCGGTCATCTACGACGGCGCCGTTCCCGGCATGCTGCAGGTGCTCGATCCGCACTCGCACTTTTACGATCCCAAGGCCTACGCGCTCATGCGCGAAAACCAGACCGGCCACTACTACGGCGTGGGCATGGTCATCCAGCAGCAGAACAACAAGGTCTACGTCGTCACGCCTTACGAGAACACGCCCTCCTACCGCGCCGGCATTCATCCCGGCGACGTCATCGCCGCCGTTGACGGCAAAAGCACAGATGGCTGGAACTCCGACCAGGTAGCCAAGGCGCTCAAAGGCCCCAAGGGCACCCACGTCCAGGTCACCACCGTCCGCTACGGCCAGCCCAAGCCGCTGGTCTTTGACCTGGTGCGCGACGAGATTCCGCATCCCTCCGTCGATCTCAAGTACGAGATTCGTCCCGGCGTGGGCTACATTCACCTCACCGAGTTCCAGGAGACCACCGGCCAGGAGATGCAGGACGCCATCAACGGCTTCAGCAACCTCAAGGGGCTGGTGCTCGACCTGCGCGAGAATCCCGGCGGCCTGCTGAGCCAGGCCGTGGATGTTTGCGACCACCTGCTGGCCAAGGGGCAGACCATCGTCTCGCAGCGCGGACGCGCCTATCCTGACCAGAACTACACCGCCACGCACGGCAACGACGGCAAGGCCTTTCCCCTCGTGGTGCTGGTCAACCGCGACACCGCCTCGGCCGCAGAGATCGTCTCCGGCGCGCTGCAGGATCACGACCGCGCGCTCATCGTGGGCGAAACCACCTTCGGCAAGGGCCTGGTGCAGACCGTCTATAACCTGAGCGAGAATACCGGCCTGGCGCTCACCACCTATCACTACTACACGCCGTCCGGCCGGCTCATCCAGCGCAACTACGCCGGCCTGTCGCTCTACGACTACTACAATCACGCCGGCGCGCTGCCCGCCGACCCGAGCAACCGCGAGGTCAAGCTCACTGACTCCGGCCGCACCGTCTACGGCGGCGGCGGCATCACCCCCGATGAGAAGATCGAGCCGCTCAAGAGCAACCACTTCCAGGACGAGCTGGTTTACAAGGATGTCTTCTTCCACTTCGCGCCCCAGTACGTCTCCGACCACACCGTCGACAAGAACTTCGAGGTGAACGACGCGGTCATCGCCGACTTCAAGAAGTTCCTCACCAACGAGGGCATCGACTTTACCGACGCCGACATCAACGGCGTCTCCGACTGGCTGAAGGCGAGCATCAAGCAGGAGATCATCACCATCCAGTTCGGGCAGTTGCAGGGCCTGCGCACCCACTACGACTGGGACCCGATGGTCCAGAAGGCGCTCACCTATCTGCCCGAGGCCCAGGCGCTCGAAGAGCACGCGCACAAGGTCGAGGAAGAAAAGGCCATGGCGCGCAACAACAGCGCCACCACCACCCAGCAGTAGCCTCTCTTTCCAGGCATCAGCAAAAAGGCCATCCCGAACGGGATGGCCTTTTCCATTTCGAACTCGTCGAAGCTCTGCGTGCCCCTCTCACCCCAGCACGACCACGGGTGCCCCAGGTCCCGCTTCTGGGACCTGGGAAAGCAGAAACCCAACCCAACGCTTTTTCCCCCGGCAGGGGGAAGCCGAGAATAGCCCAGGGTGAAACCCTGGGTCAGCGTTCCCTGGAAGTTCCAGCCGCCCCGTAGGGCCGGCACGAATCGACCATCACAGTTCCAAATCTCTCAATCGGATGAGATGTGTGCCTCATCGTTTTCACAGTCCCATCGTGAAAAGGATGGGAAACCACGAACCTCAACTTCACATCCTCTCAGGAATAACCGCACCCATCACGGCTCATCGTCATAAATCCCAATCTCAATCTTCCCGCCTTCCGCCATCCGCGCCCGATACATCCCCGGCGTGTTGAAGCTCCACGCCATCTGCCCATCCGGA
This sequence comes from Occallatibacter sp., assembly GCA_049677625.1. GTDB lineage: Bacteria > Acidobacteriota > Terriglobia > Terriglobales > Acidobacteriaceae > Telmatobacter. Next base: position 2,550 of record JBAUCP010000441.1, read on the forward strand.
GCAATCGCAATCACTCCCCCATCGCCGTGCAGCGCATTCAGCTCTTTGTGAATCACCTCATCGGCCGCCTGCTGCAGCTTCAGTCCCTTGTATTCAACCAGCGCACAAACGTCGCGCGCAACCGTCAGCCGGATAAAGTACTCGCCCGTCCCCGTCGCCGACACCGCGCACGACTGGTTCGAGGCATACGTGCCCGCGCCAATCACCGGCGAGTCGCCCACGCGTCCCCATCGCTTGGCCTGCGTTCCTCCCGTCGAAGTTCCCGCAGCGATATCGCCATTCCTGTCCAGCGCCACCACGCCCACGGTGCCGAACTTGTGCGCATCCTCCGGCTCGATCTCCGCAATCGGCTCTTTCGGCTCAGGCGGCGCGCCCTCGGGCCGCGGAGGAATCGGCAGTCCTTCTTTCTGCAACTGCTTGATCAGCGATTGCCAGCGCCGCTCCGTGAAAAAGAAGCTCGGATCGACCTGTTTAAGGCCTGCGTACACTGAGAATGCATCCGCACCCTCACCCACCAGAAACACATGCGGCGACTTCTCCATCACCGCGCGCGCCAGGCTGATGGGGTGCCGCGTCCGCGTCACATCCGCCACCGCGCCGGCCCGCAGCGTGGCGCCGTCCATGATGGCCGCATCCAGTTCGATCTTTCCGTCCGCAGTAAACACCGCGCCGCGCCCCGCGTTGAACAGCGGATCGTCTTCCATGATTCGAATCGCCGCCTCCACCGCATCCATGGAAGACCCGCCGCGATTCAGAACATCGGCGCCCGCCTGCAATGCCTCTTTGAGCGATGCGCGATACGCAGCCTCGGTCTCCGGCTGCATTGAAGCGCGCTCGATGATCCCCGCACCGCCATGCAGCACAATCGCCCAATGGCCGCTCTTAGTCGGCGCCTGCTGCGCCGCCACGCTCACAGCGGCCAATGCAATCGCCGCGCAAAAAAACCCGTCTCCACACACGCGACCCTCCCATTTCGTCCCATACTACCGCGATTCTCTGACCACTGATCACTGTCCACTGACCACTGCTTTTGCGTTACCATCTCATTCAATGATGCCCCATCTTCGCACTCTTTCATCTTTTTCTCTGCTGGCGGCGCTGGCGGTTGCGGCCTCCGCGCAACCACCGCCCATTCCGGTAAAGGTCGTCGTGATCACTACCTTTGAAGTGGGCGCAGACACCGGCGACCGTCCCGGCGAGTTGCAGTACTGGGTGGAGCGCGACCACCTCGACCAGATCTATCCGCTGCCTGCCGGCTATCACGCGCTACGCATGAATGCCGATGGCGAGATGACCGTAACCACCGGCGAAGGCGCGGCGCACGCAGCAGCCACCATCATGGCTCTCGGTCTTGACCCGCGCTTCGACCTCACCCACGCCTACTGGATGGTGGCCGCCATCGCCGGCGGCTCGCCCGACCGCGTCTCGCTTGGCTCCGCCGCGTGGGCACGATGGGTAGTCGATGGCGACCTGGGCTATGAGATCGATCCGCGCGAGATGCCCGCAGGCTGGATGACCGGCTACATCCCTCTCGGCAAGCAACAACCGTTTGAAGAACCCGCGAAGCCGCAGGCCGGGCAGGTCTACGAGCTCAACCAAAGCCTCGTTGACTGGGCCTTCCGTCTCACGCGCGCCACGCCGCTCGCCGACTCCGACAAACTCAAGCAGGCGCGCAGCCACTTTGCCGGCGCCGCTGCGGGCCGGCCTCCGTTCGTCACCGAGGGCGACGAAGTCTCCTCATCGACCTTCTGGCACGGCAAGCTGCTGGATGCGTGGGCTGCGCAGTGGGTGCCTTACTTCACCGGAGGCAAAGGTATATTCGCCACCACGGCCATGGAAGACTCGGGCGTTTTGCAGTCGCTCCAGTTTCTCTCTAATGCGGGCCGCGTGGACTTCAACCGCGTTCTGGTACTGCGCACCGTCAGCAACTTCGACCGGCAGCCCGAAGGCATGAGCGCGGCAGACAGCCTGGACATGCAGCGCATGGCCGGCTTCACGGCTTATCTGCCGTCGCTTGAAGCCGCCTACGCGGTGGGCCACGTTGTGGTCAACGAGCTGCTCACCCGCTGGCCGCAATACGAAAGCCAGGTTCCCAGCGCCGGAGACGCCGCTGTCCAATGAAGCTCAACTACGCAACGCTCCTCATCATTTTTGCCGCCGTGCTTCTCTTCGCGGTACATGCGTCGCATCTTCCCTTCACGCCGGCGCGCATCGCCGGCCTGGCCATCTTCGTTCCGTCTTTTCTGTTTCTAGTGCTGGCCCGCTTCCAGCTCGGCCGCGCCTTCAGCGTGCAGGCCAAAGCCACAACGCTGGTCACCTCCGGCCTTTACTCGCGCATTCGCAACCCCATCTACGTCTTCAGCGCGCTCATGATCGTGGGCTTCGTCGTCTGGGTTGGCCGCCCCCGGTGGTTCCTGTTGCTCGCCATTCTTATCCCCGTGCAGATCGTCCGCAGCCGCAAAGAGTCCCGCATACTCGAAGAAAAATTCGGCCAAGCTTATCTCGAATACAAGAGGAAGACCTGGTTCTGAGTTAGGTACAATGGAGCGTCCCATCGAGACACATTCAAGACGCTCCAAGGAAGACGACATGCACTCAGTCTGGTTCGGCGAATTCATGGGCACGCTGGTTCTGGTGCTCCTCGGCACCGGCGTCAATGCCGGCGTAACGCTGCGCAAATCCTACGCGGCAGACTCCGGCTGGATGGTCATCGCCACCGGCTGGGCGCTCGCCGTGCTGTGCGGCGTTCTGGTCGCGCAGGCCTTCGGCAGTCCCGGCGCCAACCTCAATCCCGCTATCACGCTCGCCTCCGCCGTCATCGGCGGCGACTACTCGCAACTGCTCCTCTACTGGTCGGCGCAGTTCCTCGGCGCACTCTGCGGCGCCTCGCTCATGACCCTCCACTACACGCCGCACTGGCGTCTCACGCCTGACCCCGCGGCCAAGCTCGGCGTCTTCTGCACCAGCCCCGCCGTCAGCAGTCCGCTTGCCAACATCGCCAGTGAAGTCATCGGCACCATGGTGCTCGTCCTCGTCGCCGGAGCCATCTTCTCGCACGGCGTCTCCGCGAACGGTCCCGCAGCGGGCCTGGGCCCATGGCTCGTTGGCAGTCTCGTGTGGGGCATCGGCCTCTCGCTCGGCGGCACCACCGGCTACGCCATCAACCCGGCGCGCGATCTGGGCCCGCGACTGGCGCACGCGCTCTTGCCCATCCCCGGCAAAGGCAGCTCCAACTGGCGTTACGCGCCTATCCCGCTCATCGGCGATCTCTGCGGAGGCGCACTCGCAGGCCTGCTGCTCCACTACGCGCGCCTCTGAATTTCCTCCGCATCGTCAAGATCATCAAGCACGAACATGGGTGCCCCAGGTCTCCTTAGAGACCTGGGAGAGCACGAACCAGCGCGCACGAATTCGCGCGGCCACGCCTCCTCTGTTCTCACCAACTCCCGCAGTTGTATCCTTGACTGTTGATCGCACCACACCAGAAAGGCCCACACATGCCGGACGCGGCTCTCAAGTTGGACCCACGCGACAACGTGGTCGTAGCCCTGGCCGCGCTTCAGCCCGGCGCAGCAACACCCTTCGGATGCGCCGCAGTCGAGACCATTCCCGCCAAGCAGAAGATGGCCCTCGCCGATCTCCAGCCTGGCGACCTCATCTTCATGTACGGAATGGTCGTGGGAGAAACCGTTGAAGCCATTCCGCGCGGCGGACTGCTCACCACCCGCAACATCCGCCATCGCACCGGCGACTACTCCGCCGTCCGTCACTCCTCGCCCGCTGCGCTGCCTGACGCATCGCCGTGGGCCGAGCGCACCTTCATGGGCTTTCATCGCGCCGATGGCCAGGTGGGCACGCGCAACTACTGGATCGTGCTGCCGCTGGTCTTCTGCGAGAACCGCAATGTGGAGCAGATGCGCGAGGCGCTCGAAGAAGAGCTCGGCTACGGCCGCGCCAACTCGCGTTATCGCCAGCACGTGCGCAGCCTCATTCAGTCGCAGTCGAACGGCCACGGCGCCGCTGAGGCCGTCGCGCAGCTCAAAGCGGAGCGCGTCTTCGCCAACCTCGACGGCGTGCGTTTTCTCACTCATCAGCTCGGCTGCGGCGGCACGCGCCAGGATGCACGCGCACTCTGCGGCCTGCTCGCCGGCTACATTCATCATCCCAACGTCGCGGGCGCAACCGTGCTCAGCCTGGGCTGCCAGAACGCACAATCCGGCATCCTGCTGGAAGAGCTGCGCGCCCGCGATCCCGAGTTGCGCAAACCGGTGCTGATCTTCGACCAGCAGAAATCCGGCCATGAGACCGCGCTCATCGAGCAGGCACTCGATCGAACCTTCGCAGCGCTGGCTGAGGCCAACCTCGCCGAGCGCGCGTCCGCACCGCTCTCCGCGCTCACTGTCGGCCTGCAGTGCGGCGGCTCTGACGGCTTCAGCGGCATCTCCGCCAACCCAGCCGTCGGCTACGTCTCCGATCTGCTCGTCGGCCTGGGCGGCAAAACCATGCTCTCCGAATTTCCCGAGCTGCACGGCGTCGAGCAGGAGCTCATCAACCGCTGCGCCACCGACCAGCTCGCTGAGCGCTTCTCCAGCCTCATGCAGACTTATGCCGCGCGCGCCCGCGCCGTCGAATCCGACTTCGCCTTCAACCCTTCGCCGGGCAACATTCGCGACGGCCTCATCACCGACGCAATCAAGTCCGCCGGCGCCGCGCGCAAAGGCGGCGTCTCGCCGGTCAGCGATGTCATCGACTATCCCGAGTACGCCATCACGCCCGGCCTGACTCTGCAATGCACGCCCGGCAACGACGTGGAGAGCGTAACCGCGCAGGTGGGTGCGGGCTCAACGCTGGTGCTCTTCACCACCGGCCTGGGCACGCCCACCGGCAACCCCATCGCGCCGGTGCTGAAGATTTCCACCAACTCAAGTCTCGCCGAGCGCATGGGCGACATCATCGACTTCGACGCCGGCGGCATCGTAACCGGCGCGACGACTATCGCCGCATCTGCTGAGAAGCTTCTTGAGTTGTCGATTGAAGTAGCCAGCGGCAATCGCCTGACCAAAGCCGAGCAGCGCGGCCAGATCGACTTCATCCCCTGGAAGCGCGGCGTCTCACTGTAAAACTCGGCCACTCCTAACTCAGCACGAAAATGGGTGCCCCAGGTTCGGCGCGTTCTTGTCTTTGCGCCTAACCTGGGAAACCACGAACCCAAATCCGCCACTCTCAACTCACCACAAACCATGGGTGCCCCATCCTTTTCACAGCTTCATCGTGAAAAGGGTGGGAAAGCACGAACTCCAACATCTCAATAAGACGACAGTCATTCACTCCAGGTAAGAAGAGACCACCGCCAGCGCCGCAATCGCCGCCGTCTCCGCGCGCAGAATCCGCGGACCCAGCGAAACAGCCCGCCATCCATTCGCATCGAACAGCGCTTCCTCCTCCGCAGCCCATCCACCCTCAGGCCCGATGGCAATCTCCAGCACCGGCATCTTCTGTCCGGCCGCAGTCTGCGCTTCCTCGATCGCATTGCGCAGCGTAGTCGTCCGCTCCTGCTCGGCCAGTACAATGCGCGACGCATCCGTAGCCGCCTGCGCGCGCGTGGCAAGCGGAACCGGGTCGTAGATCATCGGCACATCCGAGCGCCGCGACTGTTTCGCTGCCTCGTGCGCAATGCGCCGCCAGCGTTCCGCGCGCTTCTCCGCGGCCTGCGCCAGGTGCTTCTCGGTGCGCCGCGCAATCATCGGCGCAATCCCCGCCACGCCAAGCTCGGTGGCTTTCTCAATCGCCCACTCCATGTGGTCGAACTTGTAGATGGCGATTGCCAGCGTCACCGGCAGCGCCGGATCGGCCTCGAGCTCGGCAATCAGATTAAAGCGCACCTCGCTCGCCTCGCCGGCCGCCGAGACCGCCGCAACCTCGGCATGGAACACGCGCCCGCCGGCCACCACGTCCGCTTCCATGCCCTTCTGCGCGCGCAGCACGCGCGCCATGTGTTCGGCCTGCGCTCCCACTAAAGTGGCAGTTGCTTCATCCCAGTGTTCGGCAATCCAGCGGCGCCGCGTCATCTCGTTTTTTCTCCCGTCTCTTTCGCTTGCAGTGTAAATCACCGCATAAACACTAAGGGGGACGCTTTGAGCGCCCCCCTTTGAGTGTTGCCTTTTGGTTGGTATGGTCCGCTACTTCTTCTTTGCGGCTTTCTTTGCCGCCTTCTTAGCGGGTGCCTTTTTCGCTGCCTTCTTGGCTGCTTTCTTGGTTGCCATTTGCCTATTCTCCCTTTTCGATGGGTTGCATCGAGTCTGCAATCTATTAATTGCAGTTGAAGAATGTATAGAATCGCGCAGCATCGATGTCAAGAAAAAAACGCACGATGAGTGGAAAAATGAGCAACAATTTTTTCGGCATGGAATGGAATCGATGCGCGAATCGAATTGCGACGGAGTCCGAATCGCACTTTATGCGCATCGCGGATGTGTGTTTCGGTCTCTCAAACATCGCGGTGAGCAACTTTGCACAGCTTCCTTCAACACTCGATCACATTCAGCGCAAGCCCCGCCAGGCTTGTCTCTTTGTAGCGTGACTGCATATCGAGCCCGGTCAGATACATGGTGCGAATCACCTGATCGAGCGAGACTTTATGCGCCTCCGCCTCGTTCATCGCGATGCGCGCCGCATGCACCGCCTTGGCCGCGCCCATCGCATTGCGCTCAATGCACGGAATCTGGACAAGTCCGCCGATCGGATCGCAGGTCATGCCCAGATTGTGCTCCATCGCAATCTCCGCCGCGTGTTCGATCTGTCCATTGGTCCCGCCCAGCGCTGCCATGAGCCCCGCAGCGGCCATTGAGCAGGCCACGCCCACTTCGCCCTGGCATCCCACCTCCGCACCGCTGATGGACGCGTTTTCCTTGTAAAGACTGCCCACCGCGGCCGATGTAAGAAAGAAGCGCATGATCCCTTCATGGTCCGCATCGGGAATAAAGCGCTCGTAGTAGCGCACCACCGCAGGCACCACGCCGGCCGCGCCATTGGTCGGCGCGGTCACCACGCGCCCGCCGGCCGCATTCTCTTCGTTCACCGCCATCGCGTACACCGTAACCCAGTCCAGCGGAGCCAGCGGATCGCCGGTCTTGCCATCGGCTTCCTTCTCGCGCAGCCGCTCGGCCAGCCGGTGCGCGCGCCTGCGCACATTCAGCCCGCCGGGCAAAATCCCTTCCGTCGCAATGCCGCGCTCGATGCACCCACGCATCGTTGCCCAGATGCGGTTGATGCCTGCCCGCACCACCTCCACCGGCGCGCGACCCGCATGTGTGCCCCCATGGGTATCGATGAGAGCGCACTCGTTCTCTAACATCAGTTGGCTGATCGAGAGCTCATGCCTGTGCGCCGTCTCCAGCAGCTCCGCCGCGCTGTGAAATGGAAATGGAATTTTTCCCTGACTTTGGACAAGTGTGTTCGGCTCCAAACCATCTTCCACAATGAATCCGCCGCCGATGGAAAAAAATGTGCGCGCGTCGATCGCCGTGCCCGCCGCATCGAAGGCCGTGAGCCGCAGCCCATTCGGATGCTGCATCCGCGCGCCAGGCGGAAACATGATGTCGCGATGGAAGATCAGGCCGCTCGACTCGTCGAAAGCAATGGAGCGCTTTCCGGCCAGCTCGATCCTGTGCCCGGCGCGAATCGCGCCCACCGTCGATTCAATCGTCGCCGGATCGATCGCCGCCGGCTCATTGCCCGCCAGGCCCAGCAGCACGGCGCGATCCGTAGCGTGGCCCAGCCCGGTGAGCGCGAGCGACCCATACAACTCCGCCTGCACGCGCGCAACGCGATCCATCGGCCCGCGCGATTCGAGCTCCTGCGCAAACCGGCACGACGCCCGCATCGGCCCCATCGTATGCGAGCTCGAAGGTCCAACTCCGATTTTGTACAGGTCGAAGAGGCTCGCGGTCATGCCTTCGATTGTAGTGGCAGAGCGGGAGCAGCGGCAGAGGCGCCCTCCGGGTCACATGGGTTTCTAAATCAGGCGGCGCAGATTCGTGGTCTTCCACTATCGCGCCGGAGAGCGGGGCAAGGATGCGGCGGTTACAGCAGGGGAGACTTGACGTAATCCTTCTCAACCCGCCAGGCTCCGACAATGGCCGTCCGTCCATCGGGCTTCACATCGCCGTCAAAAACGGCAAACCAAGGTTGGGCTTCGCTATCCTTTGCCGTTCCATCAGCTGCTTCAACGGAGAGAATCGACTTCCCGTCGATAAAAAGGACAGGAATGGAATCGCCCGCCTTGATCGATCGGGTTGTCTTGATTTCATGGGTGCCTGCGTGAAGTATTGCGCCTGCCGCGATGTCAACGTTGACCTTCAGCACTGCCGGGAAGAGACTATGAAATCCTCCGTCTGAAGTTTTCACCATTGCCAGAATGGGATAGGCAACTGTGTCCGTACCGATTCGTGTCTTGTCGGCGCTCCATGCCTGATCGTCGGATGTCATCGCAGCAACCACATCTCCCGACTTCAACGGCTGAACCATGGTGCAGGTGAAGATGCTGTTATCCAAAGCATGAAGCAGGGGCGCTATGTCTTTGGAAATGGTGATCTGGCCCGCGAGGAAGGTTCTGTTGTTGGCCATCATGATCGACGGGAGTGAGGTTGTTTGCTGGGCATTTGCCACGGAGCCCGCGGCAAACATGCCCAAAAGAAGAACGAACGGGGCCGGTTTCATTTGCATGGTGTCCCCCAGCTTTGCAGATTTTGATTGATTCGCTCCACCCACTATACGCGGCGTTGCGAATTGCCTGCACCCTCACGGTCTCTCCGGCCAATCCTTATCGGGCCGCGCAGGCAGCGGCTGCTCCGGCCCAAGGTTCTCCGCGCTGATCTCCGCAAAGATAAAATTCTCCGGTGGAACCGGGCTTCCCGCCAGCCGGCGCAGCATCGCCAGTTGGCCCGCATGGGTCATCGCGTCGGCAAACGGACCCTGCAGCAAGATCTCCTCGGTAATCTCATCGAGCTCCGTGCCCGCTTCCAGGTGCCGCGCCAGATCTTTCACGACCTCATGAAAATGCGCAACCGCATCGCCGAAGGCCGCGAACTCGGGCGGCCGGTAACTGCCTCCGATGAAGTGCGTGCGCGCGTAGCCTAGCACGCTGTCCATGTGCCGGATCAGCTCATGCGGTGTGCGCACCTTCGGCGCCGCGCGAAACTCCGCAAACTCCGCCGGCGCATCGCGCAGAGCCTTCTGCGTCCTGTAAGCAAGCGCCGCCAGAAAATGCCTCAACATTTTTCTCCGCTCATCCATTACGCATTCCCCATCACTCCGGAATAAGTTCCATCCTAACTGCGCTCTTATCGCGGCAGCCGCAACTCAAGTCAGCATAAATCACGGCCAGCTATTGCCTGTTCCCGGTAGTGTCATAGTCTGGGCATCGGCTCAGGGGCTAAAGCCCTCGCTCATTTGCGGCGTTTTCGGCACGACTAAAGTCGTGCCCTTTCAAAACAATTTCGAATTAGGACACTACCCTGTTCCCTGTTCCCTGTTCCCTGTTCCCTGTTCCCTGTTCCCTCATCTGTTACACTCGCTGCCATCACCCAACCATGCTCTTCAAGTGTCTCAGCGCCGCGGTCTATGGAATCGACGCCAACCTCATCGATGTCGAGGTGGACTATAGCGGCGTGGTCAGCGAGCAGGATCACTTCCACACCGTGGGCCTGCCTGACGCCGCCGTGCGCGAAAGCCGCGACCGCGTCCGCGCCGCCATCAAGAACTCCGGCTACTTGATTCCGCCCACCCACATCACCATCAACCTGGCGCCCGCCGATCTCAAGAAAGAAGGCTCGGGATTCGATCTTCCCATCGCCGTCGGCATCCTCGGCGCCTATGGCGCATTGAAGACCGACGATCTCGGCCGCTTCCTGCTCGTCGGCGAACTCGGCCTCGATGGCGGCGTGCGTCCCATCCCCGGCATGTTGCCCGTCGCCATCCTCGCGCGCGAGAAGGGCATTCCGAATTTAATTCTTCCCGCGGCCAACGCCGCTGAAGCCGCCGTCGTTGAAGGCGTCAACGTCTATCCCGTCTCCTCGCTGCTTGATGTTTTGGAACTGCTCAACAGCGCAGTCGTCGGCGTCCTGCAGCGCGAGCCTTATCGCGTCGCCACCGAGCAGTTGCTCGGCGAGCTGCAGCACTTCACCCTCGACTTCTCCGACGTGCGCGGCCAGCAGACCGCCAAGCGCGCGCTTGAAGTGGCCGCGGCCGGCAGCCACAACATTCTCATGATCGGCCCGCCCGGCTCCGGCAAGACCATGCTCGCCAAGCGGCTGCCGTCCATCCTGGCGCCGCTCACCTTCGATGAGGCGCTCGAGACCACCAAGATCCACTCCGTGGCCGGAGTGCTCGATCAGGGCGCGGGCCTGGTCACGCAGCGGCCATTCCGCTCGCCGCACCATACCATCTCCGACGCCGGGCTCATCGGCGGCGGCATCGTCCCGCGCCCCGGCGAGGTCTCGCTCGCGCACAACGGCCTGCTCTTTCTCGACGAGCTGCCCGAGTTTCCGCGCAACGTCCTCGAGGTCATGCGC
>JBAUCP010000442.1:0-3980 GCA_049677625.1 Occallatibacter sp.
GCCAACTGCTCGACTACATCATCTTCGCGGTTCTGCTCTTCTATATCCTCACCATCTCCGGACTGTTTGTCCTGCGCAGAAAACGCCCCGATGCCGCGCGCCCTTACAAGGCCTTCGGCTATCCATGGTTGCCGGCGCTCTACCTCATCCTGGCTGGGGGCACTTCTCTCGCCCTGTTGCGTTACAAGCCGCAGTACACCTGGCCGGGGCTAATCATTGTGCTGCTGGGCATTCCGGTCTATCTGCTATGGACGCGAACATCGCCGCGCGGCAGGAAGGATTCGAACACCTCCCCCGCACCGGAGAACGGCGCAGCGAGCGGGTCATCAACCCAATGAAAGAGACGATCACGTGGGCCGTGTGAATAAGGCAGTGCGGTTCTTGATTGCGGCGACGCTCGTCGCTGCCGGTGCGCCGGCCATTGGACAAGAGTATCCTGCCGGCCGCGACGCCCGGCTCGGACCTATGCTGGATGAAGGGCTGGCAAGTTACAAGACGCCGGAGCTGATGCTACGGCTGGTGCGTTCTTCTGGAACCGTCGCCGGGCTCGAGCCGAATGACAGCGATGGGTACGACTTTATGCCGGCCGAATTGTTGGCCGCGCGCTCCACGGATGGCTATTACCACCTGGGCGACCTGGACCTGCGCTTGCGAGAGGCGGGAACAGCGGAGTGGCATGGCTACTCGACGGCGCTGGAACGGCATCCCGTGCACGAGTTGACTCCAGACCCCGGTGAACTGCGCCGCGACGATCTGCGTCCCACTTTGCCCGCGGATTTTCCGCTACGGGTGACGCGGAGCTGGGCAGTTGTGGACGGCAAACTTGCACTGCGCTTCACGCTGAAAAATCCGGGCCAGCGCGCCATCGAGATCGGAGCGCTGGGAATTCCGCTGATCTTTGACAATGTACTGAGCGGCAAGAGTCTGGATGAAGCGCACGCTGTCTGCGGCTTCTCCGATCCGTCGATTGCTCGGGATGGCGGCTATGTGCAGGTGACGCGCCTCAATGGGCACGGACCAGCGCTGCTCGTGGTTCCTGACGGCACGACGCCCTTCGAAGCCTACAACCCCATCGCCGGATCGCGCGGGCGCGCAAACAAAGCTGCTTTGTTTCACGATCTGACGCCGCTCGGACTTTGGCTTACGCTGGACAGCGGCCGGTTTGAACGCGTAACACTCGATCAGGTGACGAACCAGGTCGAGATCACGCTCGCCCCCAGCGATGCATACACGTCGACAGCATTGCTGCGCGTAGAACAACCTGCCAGGATCAACGGCGTGGGCAAGATAGCGCGAACAGCGGAGTTTGCACAGGTGCGTGGAGCATTCGCCGTTCCGCTGGGAAGCGAGCCGACAATCGTCCACCTGAGCGTGAAGATAGAGGGCGCATCGAAACCGGCTATGAAGTAGCTTCTAAGGCGTTTCTCCAATTTATGTGGAGTCTCTGCCATCGTGCAAGGTGGCGTTTTCTTAAGGAAAACGCCACTTGAGCTCATCGGCTCTGCTCTACACCAACTGGAGAAACGCTTTAGTTAACGTATGGTGTCTCGGCCAGGACCCGGACGGTCTGGCGCCGGGAACTCTGGTGAATCGACCAGGGAAATTGCAGCATTGCTGCGGAAGCGGCGGTGGACGGCTGAGGAACCGGACGCTCCAGGAGCAGCCATGCTTCAAAAGAGCCGTGCGGTGACTTGTTCGCCGGGTCCGCGCTGAATTCCACATCCGCTTGCTTCCCGCGCAGCCCAGCGAGGTCAAAGGTCTCCATTCGCCACATCCGCGCCTTGTCGCTGGGCATGCCCGACTTGGCATAAGAGGCGAAGTGATTGATCGCGCCTGCGCTGGCGCGCGCCGGAGCGGCCACAGCTCCGCCGATATTCACGACCGGCAGATCATCGTAGCCGATCGCCAGCAACTCGCAGCGCGGCATCTCCTCATCGGGAAGCGCGAACGAAGCATGCCAGGAAGCCGCCTCCGTCTTTGTGCTAATCACGGGGGGCGGCGGGATAGCCGCGCCGTGGGCCGCTCTTCCCGGCTCGAATTCGAATGTCATCGTCGCATAACCGGGAAGCTCGATGTCGATCGTCTTGCCGGAGCGATAGGTTGCCTGCCACTCATCCCGATAGGGATAGACGACCAGGGCACGATATTCCAAGCCGGCTTTCCCGCGGTAGAGTGTGGTGGCATCAAACGGGATCGACAGCGTCTGCGCGGTAGCCGCGGTATTGCGCGCCACCAGCACGCCGCGTTGGCCATCCCAGCCCATGTAGCCATAGGCGTGACCTTCATCGGGCCGCCCACCCACGAAGACGGTGTTCCGCAAAGCTTTCACATGCTGTTCGCTCCAGCGATGGATCGTGCAAAGGACCTTCCAGTAATCCGGATTCATCGCAGCTGGAGTGATGTACCACTCCTTCAACTGGACTCCGCGGCCATAATGCATCATCACGTAATCGGCCCAATCCTGAAGGGTATCCTGCGGGCTCTGCATCAGGCCTTTCGGATTGCGGATGATCCCGTGGGTCATCAGGCTCGATATCGGAACGAGCGGGCGATCGGACGGATCGCCCCACATGCGCCAAAGGTAGGTGTCCCGGTCAGTCGAAGCCATAGCCCGCGTCGAAATCTCCGGCCAGTTGCCATTGAAGCCATCGTCACCCGCGAGCATCCACAGAGCGTCGCCATGCATGAGCCACCAGGGAGAGAACCACATCCAGTTCGTCAGGTTCTGAAAAATTGCCGGATCTTCGTGCCGGGCGGTGTGGAGCATCTCGATCATGGCATCCACATTGGCCTCGTGCCCGTGCCGGTCGGTGGGCGGATGGCCGCAGCCTTCTCCGATATCCGAGAGGTGATTGAAATCATGCTTGAAGTAGGTCACGCCGGCATCGTGCACCAGCGTGCGGATCTGGGCTTCCAGCGCGTCGTGATACCGTTCGGCGGAGAGCGAGTAGTGGGCGAAGAAACGTTTGAAGTAGCTGTTCGGTTGAGCGCGAATATAGCCGTTCTTTTCGCCCCAGGCAATGTCTGTGCCGGTGCCGTCCAGAGCCAGCCAGAGGCCGAGGTTCGTCCCTTCGTTTCTTAGCGCCAGGCTGAGCTTTTCGAGATCGGCCATGCCATTCGGAAAATATCGCGGGGAAGGCTGCCAAACGGAACTTTTGTTCTGCCAGCCGCTATCGGGAACCATGGCATCGAGATGAACGCCATAGGGATGAATGGCGGCCTTGATGTCCCCGTACACATGGACCAGGTTATCTCCGCTCAGATTCTTTCCCGCCGGATCGAAATAGTTGTTATACAGCGTGAACGAGCGGGGCGGCTTTCGAACCGTCGCGAGATAATCGCGGAACGCCAGTTCCATCGGCTCTCCGGGGCTCCCCGCGCCAGCCACCGATGTCTTGCTCTCGATCGTCCAGTTGGAAGCAGTTTGTTTCGCGAAGCCCGGGAAGTGCATCAGCCGCAGCAGGCCGGGACGGGTATTGGTTTCGCGGTCGCGTCCTTCCAAATCGACGAAGCTATAGTTTCCCACCTTCTCGAAGTGGGCAGTGTCCGGTAGGGGAGTATTCCCATCGGTATGCCGGCTGTGACTCGCCGGATACTCCAGGCCGAAGAACCATTTGCCATCCACGAAAACCGGTTCGCCGCGTCCGCCGCGTTCGGCATTTTGCATTACCGAAAAGCGCTCCACCTCGAGCCGATCGACAGTTGCGCTGCCAGAAAACTTCAGGCTGATTTCCTTGCGCAGCCAGTTTTCCCCTGTATGCGCGCGATACGTGATGGCGCAGGAGACGGGCGCATCCTTCGGATAGTCGCGGCCCGGGATCTGCTTGTAATCAATGACCACGCGGCTTCCGCCAGGACCGTGGCTGGTATGCGGTTGCCCATCCGCCACAAAATCGCCTATGGTCAGCGTTGCATTGTCGAGAAACATAAGATGAAACTCATCGCTTCGGACCAGCAGAGCGTCTGTGCCATCCGCACCG
>JBAUCP010000443.1:0-8092 GCA_049677625.1 Occallatibacter sp.
CTGGGTTCGCCGGTCGAGCAGGGATACCGGATCGCACGCCAGGACTGCTTTCGCTGCCACAACATGCGCGACCAAGGCGGCCAGATGGCGGGCAAGAGCTGGCTGGAGTTGTCGACCGTGGCCGAGACCGATCCTGCGCGCTTCAAGCAGATCGTTCGCGCACCGGCGTCGGTAGCGGCGGGCGCCAAAATGCCCGGCGAGCCCGGCTACGATGACGCCACGCTCGATGCCTTGACCGCCTACTTCAAAACCTTTTCGCCTACACGGCCTCGATAGCAGGAGAAAACCATGATTCCGCGCATTGCGAAGATCGCGCTGGTCGCAGCAGTCGCCTTCTTTTATTCGCTCGTCGTCTTCAATAACCTCACCGATTTCGACTCCAACTACCAGTTCGTCCGCCACGTTCTCATGATGGACTCGACATTCCCCGGCAATCACGGAATGTGGCGCGCCATCAACGCTCCGGCGCTGCACATTGCCTTCTACCTCGGCATCATCGCGTGGGAGATCGTCACCACCCTCCTGCTGTGGTGGGGCGCCGCGCGGATGGTCGCCGCGATCCGTTTTCCGGCCAGGCGCTTTCATGCGGCCAAGCAGATATCCTCCGCCGCGCTGACGCTTTCGCTGCTCATGTGGCTGGTGGCGTTTCTCGCCGTGGGCGGCGAGTGGTTCCTGATGTGGCAGTCGCCCTCATGGAACGGGCAGGAAGCAGCCGCGCGCAACTTCGCCGTGGTGGCGCTGGTGCTGCTGATTCTTGCGCAGCCTGAAGCGGAGATTCATATCTGATCAGTCCACAACAGGCGCGGCCGGCTTGCGTCTCACCGCGTACCAGCCGACACCGGCGACAATATATCCGAGATAGATATACGGAATGCGCGCATGGACGGCATCGGAAGTGGAACGTAAATCGAAGATTGCGATGAGCAGCACAGCAATCACGGCCAGCACGCTCACCGCCGCCACCGCGTGCGAGTGCTGGCCCAGCGCGCGGCGTGCAAACGGCAGCGCCAGCGCCACCAGCGCATAGGCTGTAAGAAACCCGAAGACAGACAGCGACCCGAGCAGGTCGTACATCTCAGAGCCGGTGACACTGCGCATCGTCAGCACCGTGGTCGCCAGGAACATGAGCACAGCCGACAGCAAAACCGCCGCGCCCGGCGTTCCATGCCTGTGACTCGTGCGCTCCAGCGCCGCGGGCAGCAATCCCTGGCGCGCCATGCGCATCAGTACGCGCGCCGCCGCCGTGGTGCATGCAAGCACGCAGGCAAACATGCTCACCGCCGCGCCAAAATCGATGGCCACGCCGAGCAGCGAAACGCCGGCTTTATCCGCCAGCAAGTGCAAGGGGCTGGCCGAATCGCTGAGCCGGCTTGCTTCGCCGCGGAAGCCCAGCACCTCAGAGTAAGCGCACAGCATGAAGAAGCAGCCGGAGAGCAAAGCGCCCTGCAGCACAGCGCGTGGAATGGTGCGCAGCGGATCGCGCGCCTCCGCGCCCAGAGTAGTAGCGCTCTCAAAACCCACGAAGCTGAAGATGGAAAGCACCAGAGCGGGGCCGAGGCCAGAGAAAGAAGCGCCCCTCAGCAGAAACTGGTCGGGATCGAAGTGGAAGCCGAGACGAATGGGCATCAGGACCAGCACGACTCCGATCAGGCTCACTGAGACGGCCTCGATCCACAACATCATCTCGGCTGAAAGCTTCACGTCGCGGTAGGCAATGTATGCGGCCGCGGCGCAGACCAGTGCGAGCGTTGGAATCGCCGGCGGCGACCCGTGGAAGAACTGCGCGCCGAGCACGTTGGAGTAGTAGAGCGCTCCGCCAGCCACGGACGCGCCGGTGGCCAGATACGCCAGCAGCAGCGCCCATGCGGCCGTAACGCCGAATACCGGCGGCAGCGTGTTGGCCGTGTACGTGTAAAGCGAGCCGGGCGAAGCGGAGAGCCGCGCAAACCGGCTCACGCAAAAACCCACCAGCAGCATGGCGACTGTGGCCAGCAAATAAACAAACCATGTGGCGCTGCCGGCCAATGCGAAGACGAGAGGAATGGTTAGACAGGGTGTGGTGGACGGGGCGATCGCGGAGATCGACTGCGCCAGCGTTTCAACCGGGCCGAGCACGCCTGCATGCAGGCCGTAGCTCTCGCTCACGCCGTTTTCGATGCGCACGTCGACTGCCGCGCTGGTCTCGCCGGTCACTGGTCCACCTTTCATGCAACAAAGAAGAGCTATCGCTCGGGATAAAAGCTATCGCTCGATTGTGGCTTCGATGTAGCCGTGCGGCTCATCGATGGGCACAAAGATGTGGTTTGGATTATCTTGCCCGAACGGGCTCAGGTCCGCAAGCAGGTGGTGCAGATTGGGCATGGTGAGATGAATCCGATCGATCTCCGGAGCGGCCTCGAGCGCCGCTTTGCCCATGTCAAACAGCGTGTGCTGTACGCTCATGCTCATGTGCCCGGCGAACTCCTTCAGCAGCGCGGCCACAATGCGCGCGCGCACCGCGGCAAAATCCGTCGTGGGGTCTGCGTAGTCCCACGTTACCGTCGCGCGCGTGCCAAAGATGCGATCTGTCGCCGGCTTCAATGTAGTGAGCTTGTCTTTGATGTAGCCGGTGAAGGCCGATTTGGTCGTCTTCAGAATCGTCAGCCCATCCACGCCGGAGGAGACCGTCCACGCGCCACCTTTTTCCTTCACGGCGCTCGTGGTCTGCATCTCGGGCCCATTCATCTTGAAGGTCGTTGCCTCGGGGGCGCCGTCTACTATCACCCGCTTCCACGGTTGCTCGTCGATCTCCACGCTCACCTTCGAGACCTGCGGATTGTTGCCGAGCAGATAGTCGCCCAGCTCCATCGCAAACTCTTCGAGCGTAACGGCCTTCGAGCCGCGCGCCACGGAGTACACAGTGTTTTTCATGGTGTCGGTCGGCAACAGGCAACTGTTATCTGCTTCTGTGAAGCTGATCTCGAAGTCGCCGTGCAGCAGCACGCGCACGGTCCACTCGTTAAAGTCGTGGCGGTTTCCGTGACGCGTGATCCGCGACAGACGCACGCGCGATTTTCCGTAGCGATTCTCAGCCAGCCTGGCCATCTTTAGCTTCCCCCGTCTTAACTGCCTCGATAAGTTGTATAGCTGTTGTCGCTCAACAAGAGCGGCAGGTGATAGTGCTCCTCGCCGCTGCAGGTAAAGGTGATCACAATCTCCGGATAGATGCTCGCGCGCCCCTGTCGCTTCAGATATTCGCCGGTCTCAAACGTGAGCCGGTAAACGCCGGGCAGAGCGTTCTCCGTCAGGTCGCGGCACCGCCCGTCGGCGTCTGTCTGGCTCTCGGCCACCTGCGCCCAGGCGCCGGCCTTGCGCCGGTCGAAGGCGTGCCGTTCAAGACGGACCGCAATAGCTGCGGCGGGCTTGCCTATCACTGCGTCCAGCACATGTGTCGTAATTCTGCTCATTCCACCAACCATTTCCCCAAACGAATTTGCGTAATCTGCCGCTGCTGTTCGGCCGCCTCGCGTAACTCCGCGTCACGGTCGCTGGAAAGCCGCCGATTCAAAATTGCCAGCATCTCCTCGGCGCTCTTGCCCGTAGCACACACAATGTAAGTGAAACCATAGCGCTCTTCATAGAACGCATTCCCCGCGGCCAGCTCGGCCAGCACGCGCTCCGCAGCCTGAGAAGCGGAGGACTGCTCCTGCGCCGACCACGCGGCCGATTTTGCCACAGCATGAGCAGCCTTGCGCTCGCCGATGCGCGGATGGCAGGCGAAGGCCTCCATCCAGTCCGGCACTTCCATCGTGCTCCACACGCGATCAGCCTCCTCGCTCAGCTTCTCCACGCTGGCCACGGGGCGAAGCGCTGCCATCGCTCTCGCCCAGCGCTTCGAGCCGCAGCACGCAATCATCGCATCGAAGGCTGCGGCTTCATCTGCGCCGTTCCAGGCTGCAAGCGTGGCGTTCATGCGTGCGGTTCCTCCATACTCGATTCCTTCTGGCGCGCTTCGAGCAGAAACTCCTCGAGCAGATTCGCCGCCACGCGCCGCCGATACTCGGCCGTCGAACGAATGTCGTCAATCGGCTGCGCCTCGGCCAGAATCGCATGTCGAGCGGCAGCAATCGTATCTTTGGTGATGCGTTGGCCGAGCAGTGCATTCTCCGTCCGGTAGAGACGCGCTGGGTACGCCGCGAGGCTCGCCGCGCCCAGGCGAATTTCGTTCACCACGCCATGATCGACGATCGCCGTTGCAGCCAGCGCAACCTTCGAGATGGCCATGGCGCGCCGTGTTCCCACTTTGCGCAGATATTGCCGGTGCCGTGCGAACCGCCGCGGCAAGTGAACTGCGTAGAGCAGTTCATCCAGAGCGAGCGCATTGCGTTTGTAGCCGGTGTGAAACGCATAGTACGGAATACGACGGCGTCCACGCACTGAGATCAGCTCAATCTCCGCGTCATAGGCGAGCAGCGCGGGCGAGGAGTCCGCAGCCGGCGATCCGTTCACAAGATTTCCGCCCAGCGTAGCGCGGCTTTGGTTGGCGATGGAGCCGATCCAGCCTGCGGCCTTTGCCAGCAGAGGCAGCTCCTCGGTGATTAGCGCATGCCTGCGCAGATCGACGAACGTAGCGCCTGCTCCAATGGCGATACTCTCCGCTTTCACATCGATGAAACGCAGATCCGCAATGCCCCAAAGGTTCACCAGCTTCGGCGCCTTCAGGCGTCCAGCCGCGTGCGCCACCATGATTTCGGTTCCACCCGCGATCGGCGTCCACACACCTGGCTCCGCCGCAAGCAGACTGAGCACCGAGGCAAGGCTGCCCGGCGCGACGAGCACATGCGACTCTGCATTACCGCGCATCGGAGACACGCTCCAATGCCGATGCGGGCGTTTCCGTCGCCGCGGCGATCACGGACTCGAAGATGCGCATGAATCCGGTGCAACGGCAGAGATTGCCCGCGAGGCCTTCGCGAATCTCAGCCATGCTGGGGTGCGGACTGCGCTCGATCAACTGCGCCGCGGCCATGAGCATGCCTGGCGTGCAGATGCCGCACTGCGCGCCACCGCATCGAAGAAAGGCCTCCTGCAGCGGATGCAGTACGCCATTCTGTGCAAGGCCCTCTACGGTTTGAATTGTTGCGCCCTCGGCCTGCAGCACGGGCACAAGACAACTGTTCACCAGTTCGCCGTTCATCCGCACCGAGCAGGAGCCGCACTCGCCTTCGCCGCACCCCTCCTTGGTCCCGGTCAGATGCAGGTCTTCGCGCAGCACATCGAGCAGCCGCTTCATGGGCGGCGTTTGAACGGCACAATCTTTGCCGTTCACCGTCATGTGGATGGTTGGCCAGCAGTCGCTCATAGCACGGCCGGCTCCACGATAGGTTGGGGGACAGGCTGGCGCGCGGAAAGTAGAGCAAACAGATCCTCGGGCAGCAGCGGAATCGCGTGGAACCCAATGCCCGTCGCGTCGCGGATGGCATTCACGATCGCGGGCGCGGGTCCGTCATGCGGCAGCTCGCCGATGCCCTTGGCGCCGTATCCGCCGTAGCGGAAGGGAATCTGCTCAAAGACCACGTGAATCGGCGGAACATCTTCAGCGGTGGGCATAATGTAGTTGGTCATCTGGTTGTTGGCCATGTGTCCGTTCTGCCAGACCACCTTTTCGTAGAGCGCGTAGCCAATGCCCTGCGCCACGCCGCCCTCGATCTGTCCCTTGGCCAGCACCGGATGCAACACGCGGCCGACCTCCTGCACGGTCCAGAACTCTTCCACTTCAGCCGAGTAGGTGACGGTGTCCACGGCCACCTGTGCCACGTAAATGGCCCATGCATACGCGGGATACGCTTCGCCGTGATACTTCTTGTCGTCCCAGTAGATGCCCGGCGGAGCCTCGTATCTGCATAGCGACTCCACTTTGCCGTGCGCCGCGCGATACCGTTCGCAGGCCGCAAAGAACTTGTCGCGCGTTGCACGCTCGCCGAGCCCGGCGTGCTCGCGGAGCATCGCAATCAATTGCAGACCGGCGCGCTCGATCAATCGCCCGATCACCATCGACGTGCGCGAAGCCACAGTGGGCCCGCTGTTGGGAATGTGCGCCGTATCTGCGGGCGCCATGATCACGTCGCTGAAGTCGATCTCCAGCGCTTCAGCCGCAATCTGCGTAAGGATAGTGTTTGTGCCCTGGCCAAACTCGGTGTTTGAAACCAGCACGCGCACTTTGCCATCAACAGTTACGTCCACGCCGGCGAGAGAGTTGAGATAAAGCTCGCCCGAGCCCGTGAAGCCGGACCCATGATAAAAAGCGGCAATGCCGATGCCGCGCTTCACTGCGCTCACGGCATTCTCGCGCGCATAACGCTCGTGTTTCGCGTAATAATCGCTCTCTGCCAGCGCGCGGTTGAGCAGTTGATCCAGGATGACAGGCTCGCGCATCACCTGCTCGGTTGCATTCCTGTCGCCGTCGTGCAGAAAATTTCTGCGCCGCAGCTCAATTGGCTCGATGCCCATGGCCGCCGCGATCTCATCCACGTGACGCTCGATGGCGAAGATGGCCTGCGGCGCGCCGAAGCCGCGAAATGCGCCGTAGGGAACGGTGTTCGTGGCCCACGCGCGCGATTGCACGCGGATATTCGGGCACACATAGGGACCGCACGAGTGAAGCGTGGCGCGCGAGAGCACCGTGGACGAGAGCGTTGAATAGGCGCCGCCGTCTATGGCCAGATCAATGTCGAGGGCCAGCAGCTTGCCGTCCTTGTCCACTGCCGTGCGATGGCGAACGCGCGAAGGATGCCGCTTGGTGGTCGCGGCCAGATCCTCCATGCGGTCATAGACCATCTTCACCACGTGGCCGCTCTTCATGGCGAGCAAACCCGCGTGCGCGCCCAGTGTTGAAGGATAATCTTCCTTGCCGCCGAATGCGCCGCCCGTCTCTGTCTGGATCACGCGCACCTTTTCGTCGGGTAAGTCGAAGACCGCGCGCAGCGTCTTGTGCACGTAATACGGGCACTGCAGCGATCCCCACACAGTGATGCCGGTTTCCGTGCTCCACTCCGCGATCATGCCGTTGTTTTCAATATAGAGATGCTCCTGCGCGCCGGTGCGGTATTCGCCTTCCACGATGTGCGCGGCAGTGGCCCACACCGAATCCACATCGCCTTTTTCAAGCAGGAAGCTCTTGATGACGTTGTCCTCGCCGAGAATGACCGGGTCCTGCTTTTCGCTCTCTTCAATCGAGAGCACGGCGGGCAGAGGATCGTACTCGACGCGCACGGCTTCAACGGCTTCAAGCAGCTTGTGCCGGTCAGGATGCGCGAGCAGCAGAATCGCTTCGTCGCAGTGGTTCACCTGGCCCTCGGCAAGGCAGGGCTGGTCAGCCACGATGAGCTGAATGTGGTTCTTGCCCGGCACATCGGCCGCGGTCACGATGGTGAACTCGCTCCAGTCCATGCGCGGATCGAAGGTGATGGAGCGGATGATGCCGCGCGGAATGGTGCTGCGCACCGTAGCGCCGTACCACATGCCTTCCCGTACAATATCGTCCACGTATTGCGCGCGGCCCACAAGTTTGTCCACGCCCTCTTTTCTGGGTACGGGGGCGCCAACGATGCGGGTTGTCGCATTCGCGCTCATGATCGAATATGCCGAAGAGTCCGCACGGGTTGAGGCTTAGGATACATCGATGCGCGGAAGATTAAAAGCGTCTATGAAGCCAGCTCTGCCAGGGTGCGAGCCAGCACGTGCACGCCGCTGCCGATCCACTCGGGCGAAGCGTACTCATCGGGCCGGTGGCTCACTCCGCCGCGGCATGGAATAAACAGCATGGCCACCGGCGCAATGCGCGCCATGAAAAGCGAGTCGTGATAGGCGCGGCTCACCATCCTCTTGCAGCTCTTGCCCGCGGCCTTTGCCGACTCTTCCATTACCGCAAGAATCGCCGCGTCGCATGTGGCAGGCGGGTCGGCGTTCACCAGTTCTGTTGTAATTGTCACGCCGCGCCGAGCAACCACATCGTTGCACACGGTTTGCAGCGCTTCAAGCACGCCGTCGCGCCGCGCGCCGTCGGTGTCGCGCACATCGGTGGTGATCATCACGCGCGAAGGAATGCTGTTGA
>JBAUCP010000444.1:0-3373 GCA_049677625.1 Occallatibacter sp.
GCGTGGTACAGCGTGTCGCGCTCCACCGGAACTCGCCCAGCCTCGGTAATCAGCCGGCACAGCTCCTTGCGCGTCATGCCCTGCGGCGTGGTCGCCCCGGCGTCGTGGTAAATCTTCTCCTCGATCAGCGTGCCGTACAGGTCGTCCGCCCCAAAGCGCAGCGCAATCTGCGCAATCTTCGGCGTCAGCATCTGCCAGTAGGCCTTGATGTGCGCAAAATTGTCCAGCAGCAGCCGGCTCACCGCAATCTGCCGAATGTCTGTCAGCCCGGTCGTCACCGGCAGATGGTCGAGCGCCGTATTCTCCGGATGAAACGCCAGCGGAATAAAGGTCTGGAACCCACCCGTCTCATCCTGCAGCGCACGCAGCTTCATGAGATGATCCACGCGGTCGGCGTCGTTCTCAATGTGCCCGTAAAGCATGGTCGCATTCGACCGGAATCCCATCGTGTGCGCAAGGCGCGCCGTCTCCAGCCATTCCGAACCATCGATTTTGTGGTCGCAGATGATGGCCCGCACCCGGTGCGTAAATATCTCCGCGCCGCCGCCCGGCATCGAATCCACGCCAGCGTCGCGCAGCTTGGCGAGCGTCTGCTTGATCGTGAGCTTCGCCCTCCGCGCCAGGAACGCGATCTCCACCATGGTGAAGGCCTTGATGTGCACTCGCGGAAACCGCTCCTTCAGCCCATGCACCAGGTCCAGGAAAAACTCGAACGGCAGATCCGGATGCAGCCCGCCCACAATGTGAAACTCCGTCACCGCCTCCGTGTAGCCCGAGGCCGCCGTCTCCCACGCCTCGTCGAGCGCCATGGTATAGCCGGCCGCGTCACCCTTCTTGCGCCCAAACGCGCACAGCTTGCACGCCGCCACGCACACATTCGTCGGATTGATATGCCGGTTCACGTTGAAGTAGGTCACGTCGCCGTGCATCCGCTCGCGCACATGGTTGGCCAGCCAGCCCACCGCCAGCACGTCCCGTGACGCGTAAAGCGCCAGCCCGTCCCCGGCGTCGAGCCGCTCCAGCGCAAAGACCTTCGCCGCTACCGGCTCCAGTCGCGCATCGTAGGTCCTGAACGCGCTTACCTGCCCCGTCGCCTGCCCGGAATTGTCCGCTGCCATCTGCATACTCTGATGATACCGAATTCCGGTCTCCGGACTCATTTTCCGCCGGCTCCCGCGCCGGCCGCGCTGGGCACGCTGGGGCTCACCAGCACGCCGTCATCGAGCGACGCCGCCACCAGCCGCTCGCCGGCTGCGCGAATCAGCGCCACCTGGTAGCCGGTCTGCCACCACTGCCAGGTAATCGTCTTGGGATCGATCGCAAACACCTGGTCGCTCGACCGCGAGCTCACCAGGATGCGCTTGCTCGCCGCGTCATAGCTCAGGTCGTCCACATCGCGAAACGGCAGCCGCTGCAGCCACAGCCAGGTCTTGCCCTGGTCGTGGGTAAAGTAAACCCCCTCCCGCGCGCCCAGCCACAGCGTGCCATCGGGCGAAAAGATCACCCGGTGAATCCGCGTGAGCATGGTGGGCAACCCCATCGGCCACCACGTCTTCCCTTCGTCCTTTGAGATCACCACGCCGTCGGTGCGCGCCGCCGCCATCGTCTGATCGTGCACGGCCACTGACAGGTAATCGCCTGCGCCCATCACCGGACCGCCCTGCCACGTAGCCCCCTGGTCGTGGCTGGTCAACACGCCGGCATCGGTCGTCGCCGCCCACACGTCGCCGGAGACGTCCAGCGAGCTCACCCGGCTGTCCAGCTCCACCACCGGCGCCTTTTCCTGCTTCTCCACGTTCACGCGCCGTCCATAGGCCTTCTCGGTAAACGCCTTCACAATGGTGTTGGCGATCGTGTTCCGCGGCTCCCACGTCAAAGCCGCAGCGGCCGGCCCCGCTGCTGCCGGACCCGCTGCGCCCGCAGCAGCACCCGTCGAAGCGGCTCCCGCCGGCGGGTCGAGCACGAAGATTCCGTGGCTGGTGCCGGCAAGAACCGTCCCGTCCTTGGTCTCGGACAGCGCAAACACGTCGCGCCCGTCCAGTCCCTCATCCACCTGCTGCCAGCTCGCGCCGCCATCGGTGGACCGGAACACCCCGCCAAAATTCTTGTCGTTCACCACCCCCGCGTACATCCGCGTGGGATCGCCGCGGTCCACCAGCAGCGCCGCAACCTTGCGCTCCGACAGTCCCTCATTCGACCCCGTGAATGTCTCTCCGCCATCCTGGCTGGCCAGCACGCCGCCACGGTCCGTGGCCAGCAGCACGCGCTTCGAATCCCCGGGATCGACATAGACGTCATTCACCACCACGTCCGCGCCCGTCATCCGCTGGAAGGTGCGCCCGCCGTTCTCGGTCTTGTACAAACCCTCCGTGGTTCCCGCGTACACCACTTCGCGGTTTTCGGGGTCCTGCATCAGCACCCGCGTCCTGCGCGCCTCGGTGGGAATGCCCTGGATCTTCCGGAACAGCAGCCCCGCGTTCTCGCTCTTGTAAATGCCGCTGCAAGCGCTCAGGTACACGGTCCGCGTCCGCTCCGGATCGATGATGATCGAGAACACGTCCGAGTCCACAATCAGCCCCTGCTTGATGTTGTGCCAGGTCTTGCCGCCGTCGGCCGTCTTCCACGGCAGGTGCCACGTGCCCGCATACACGATCTCGTCATTTTTGGGATCGACTGCCAGCGACTCGATCTCGTGAATCTCGCGGTCGCCCAGCGGGCTGATCCGCTGCCACGTCGCGCCTGCATCGCTGCTGCGAAAAACCCCGGTCAGCGTTCCCGCAAACACCGTCTGCGGATCGGAAGGCGCCTGCGCCAGCGCATGAACCGGCTGCCCCTTCAGCGCCGCGCACTGCGCCCAACTGTGCCCGCCGTCATGGCTGACCCACAATCCGCCGCCGTTGGAGTCCTTCCACGCGCCCACATACAAGTTCGACGGATTGGCCTCGTCCACCACGATGCTGTCCAGCACATACCCGTCCAGCGGGTCCAGCTTGGCCAGCCGGCGCCACGTCGCGCCGCCGTCTCTCGACTCGTAAAGCCAGCTATTGGTGGTGCCCAGGTAAAGATGGCCCGGCTCGCCGGGAACCGAGGCAAACGCACGCGCATCGCCGCCCGCCGGGCCCACGATGCTCCAGGACTTCCCGGCCTGCGCGCTCATCGCGCAACCTGCACTCACCAGAGCCACAAAAGCCGGGATCAGAAGCCTGCGCCGGCGCAATAAACCCTCAAAATTTGGCCAACCGCTCATCGAACCAAAGAACTCCCTCGTTTTATCCAGAATAGTCAAATTTCACCCGCCGTGAAACCGAAGAAGACACAGCTCCGAACCAATCGGGCCACCCGTCATCCGGTCCATCTGCCTTATGTGCAGCCC
>JBAUCP010000445.1:0-4233 GCA_049677625.1 Occallatibacter sp.
GTTGTAAGGCAGATGCACGACGTCGAGCGAAACCTGTTGGGTGACCCAGGCCTTGAAGGCGGCTTTGCCGCGAAGAACGCGCACGGGAAGGCCAAGCGCCAGCAGAGGACGCGTGCGCAGCAGCACCAGCATTGAGTCGATGAGCGTGTCCGACTTGACCAGCGTTCCATCCAGATCGACGCAGAGCGGCCGGAGCTCTGTGGCGGCGGATTCCGGAGGAGAGATCGTCTGGGTCAACCGTTCACCTCAATGCGTTGCGGACAAACGCGGCTGGATTTTGGCTTGTCCGTTTCTATTGAGGATAGGCTATGGGCGCAATAAAAGCGACGGTTGAGGCGGGAGTAGGCGGCCCGGTCGAAAGAAGAATTGCCGTCAGAGGCTGAAGTCCCCGCTCATCTTGCGGCATCCAGTGTGATGTCCCAAAACTTCATTGCATAAATGGAGTGCGCGAAAAGCAGGTCCTTCGACTCCCTTCGCTACGCTCGGTCGCTCAGGATGACAGTGCTTATATTTGTTCATCAGCAAATTAGCGCAAATATATATGTGGATACGCCCTAAGGTGTGCCAAGCATGCTTCGCAGATGCGTTTGTAACTGCGATACCTGCGTTTCGACGTAGTGTTTATAAATCAGGACCTGGCTGCGATCGACGTCAAAGAACTCTCCTTCGGTGTAGGTTCGTCCGAAAACGTCCAGGAGCATGGCCCGGAACTTTCCCGAGATCAGCTCTCCACCGTCTTCTCTTTGTTCTTGATAACCCACCTTGTCCGCGCTGGTGAGTGCGCACAGCAAGGGATGAAGCCGGGTGGAAAACACGGTCGCGTGCTGCTGAATCTTCTGGATGGTTCGATCGAGAGGTAAATCGTTCCAGATCTCGTTGCCGACGACCAGTTTCTCTTGCACCGTGGGCCGGGTCATGGGAAATGCCTTGATCAGCCAGTCGCCCAGATGGCTGACGTGGCCAAGACCGCGGCCATAACGCAGCACGTCATCCTCATAACGCGCATACCAATGCTCAAGGCGATTGAGCAAGGCGTTGAGCATTGTCTTCGGCAAGGCCGCGTGATACTGGGTGCCAAAGATACCAATTGCGGCGCTGCTGCGATCGACAAGAGAGAGAAGGTTGTCATCGAGATAAGGACCGAACATGCTATTGCCGATGCCGACAATGAGCAGATCGTAGGTCTCTTCGGATGGCGTCCATGGCTTGAGCATCAGTTGCGTGACCTCGGCGTTGGCGGGAAGAATGTCGTTGAGCAGGTGGTAGCCAAGCCGGTCGCCGAAGTTTCCGTGGTTGTTGAACGACAGGACCCCGACACGTTTCGGCTTTGCCGCCGCCGGCGCATGGGGCTGCAGCCGGAATAACCACTGCACGCTGTCGGCCCGGTCGGCCCTCTGAATCGAGAAGCCAGCCTGGCCCAGCAGGCCAACCAATTCGTTATAGGAAAAATCGTTCACCCAGCCAAGGTTTCGGCGATGTTCCCGGCCACCGATGCCATCGGTCGCGCAGTAGCTCATCACGACCGGGTGTTTCCATTCTCTTACGTGCGACAAAAACTTCAGTGGATCGAAGACGTACTCCAGCACGCCGAGAAAACTGACCATGTCGGCGTCCTGCGCCTGGGCGTCGGGATAGCTTCCGGCATTGAAGTCGCACACGATGGTTCGCGCGTCACGGCGTACCAGGTCGCAGGGAATGTAGCGGCAATCCGATGGCAAAAACTTTTCGAGCGCCATTCGGCCGCAGCCCAGATCGAGGACGGCAGCTCCCGAGGGAATATAGTCGGCCGCAAATTTTGCCCGGCCGTCCCAGGCTGCTTCCAGTTGTGTTTCGTCCGCCCAGCGCTCGCGATCCGTATGGCCAGCGGCAATGGCCACGCGCCGCCTCTTTATCTCCGCCAGCGGATCGCTGGAAACGGCTGGCCCTTGACGCGATTCACCATCGCCTTCCAGTTGATTGCCGGGCTTGAGCACGTCGCGGTTTCCACCGGCCAATGCGCTGATTTCGGCGCGAATTTTTTCTAGGACGGATTGCCAGTTGCCAAATTCGGGTTGCCGGAACAGACGAACGGTTGGATACCATGGGCTATCTTCCCGGCCGAGCAGCCACCGCCAGTCGGGAGCGAGGGGAAGCAGAACCCAAGTGGGTTTAGCCAGGGCTCCCGCCAGGTGAGCGACCGATGTGTCCACCGTGACGATCAGGTCAAGATGGGCCATCTGCGCCGCTGTATCCGCCATATCTCCGGTCGCAGGCGCAAGGTCGGTTATCGCGGTGATTGCGCTTTCCGCCGCAGACAGTTGCGCAGCCGCCGGTCCCATCTGCAGCGAGAAAAAGTGCACACCCTTCAAGTCAAAGAGAGGTTCAAGAAGAGCCAAGGGAATGGAGCGAAACCGGTCTCGGATGTTTTTGGGGTCGCCGCCCCAGGCCAGGCCAACGCGCAGGCCCTCATGAGGCCAGTGGAGAGTATCCGCGGCCTGGAGCGCCTCTTCAGGAACGGTGAGATAGGGCACCTGTGCAGGGATGGTATCCAAGGTGGTCCGAAAAACAAACGGGAGACTCATCAGCGGACAGTGCCAGTCGAAAGCCGGCAGAGGCTCACCGGAGATGGTCAGCGCAGCGATGCCGGGCAGTTGGGCTGCGATTCGGCGCAGGCCGCGAGGCACATCCAACACCACTTCGCCGCCGGCTGCCTGGACCATGGGAAGGTAGCGAAGGAACTGGAGAGTATCGCCCAATCCCTGTTCGGCGTGGAGCAGGATACGCGCACCGTTGAGCGGTTTACCACGCCACAGGGGCTGAGAAAAATTGCGCGGCGCATTCTCCCGCTGGTAGCGGGATTCATAGTTGCGCCAACCGTCAGCAAAGTTTCCCAGCAGCAGTTGGAGCATGGACAGGTTCCATCGCGCCTCAATATAGCCTGGACTGATGGCCAGCGCCCGCCCGTACCATTCGAGCGCCTCCTTCACCTCGCCTTGAGCTGAAAGCACATTGCCCAGGTTGTTGCAGGCTGCGGCGAAGTCCGGCTTGAGCTCGAGCGCCTGCTTGTACGCGGCCACGGCCTCATCGAATCTCCCTTGATTCCAGAGGGTAACCCCAAGGCTATTGTGGATCTCTGGATTGTCCGGGCTGAGCGCTACCGCCTGCTTGTACGCGGCCACAGCCTCATCCAGCTTTCCTTGATCGCGGAGAACAATTCCAAGATTGGAGTGGTAGATAGCGATCTGGCTATTGACCGCAATGGCGCGGCGAATCATCTTGGCGCTGACCTCATAATGTCCGGCCTGATATTCGACAACGCCGAGCAGATGCAGACCATCGGCATGGCGGACATCGATCGCCAAAACTTTGAGGTAGAGCCGCCTCGCTTCGTCCAGACGGTTGGCTTGAAGCGCGCGAAACGCCTCCGCCATCAGGGCAGGAATGGATGAGGATTGCGCTGGCGGCTGCTTCGCTGGCGGCGGCTTCATTGAGGGCCGCTTTGTAATGGAAGATGATCGGCGGCTCATTGGCCCGGCTCGCGCCTTTCTTGATCACTCGTTCTCAGCGCCGCTGCGTCCGATGGATGCGACGCGCCGGACGGGAGAGTCTTAGAACACCCTGAAACAATTGCTGCTGCGACGCTTTGGAAGGGTTCGCTCCATGGCATTCGTGCAACCAGGCAGCCACTACAAGAAAGCGAGATTAAACTCTACTAACGGGGATTTTCGGTAGTGGGCCAGCTTGAGGAAGACTATCCCTCTGGGGCTGAAGCCCCATTGTTTTGAGGCTACTGATGTACGGGCTGAAGGCCGTACTCTTCAAACTATGCCACTGCTCGACGAGCACAACCGGGGGGTAAAGCACAAAGAACGACACAATGCTCGCCGGGAGACGGAAGGGATGCCGCAAGTGGTTGGTTTTATGGTGGAGCTGAGCGGGATCGAACCGCTGGCCTCCTCGTTGCGAACGAGGCGCTCTCCCAGCTGAGCTACAGCCCCACGACTTGTTTATTTTAGCAGCGTTTGCCGATTCGTGGAAAGTCTCGCAAGCGCACATCCAGGCGCCCCAATGCCCACTTTGTAGCCAGATCCACGGCGCGCGGACTCGCCCGTCAACGGCTGTAGTTGGCGACTACCCGGATTATCTGTCCGTTCTTACTGAACTCCATGAACTCTGCCGTCCTTGTGCCTTTCTGATTCTTGTAGCAGAGCACAATGCTGTTGAGGCCCAGCATCACATCGAGGAGTTCAAAGC
>JBAUCP010000446.1:0-4006 GCA_049677625.1 Occallatibacter sp.
ATGCGACCC
Source organism: Occallatibacter sp. (assembly GCA_049677625.1). Classification (GTDB taxonomy): domain Bacteria; phylum Acidobacteriota; class Terriglobia; order Terriglobales; family Acidobacteriaceae; genus Telmatobacter. The sequence continues at coordinate 10 of JBAUCP010000446.1, forward strand.
ACGCACCGTAATTTCGATCTATAGCAATAGGGGCCTCAACGAATGGCGCACCACACATTATTGCCGCGGCAATATCTCATCCTGGGTCTGGTTGCGGTGTGTGCGCCGCTGGGCGACACGTGTCTCTCGCGCGGCATGACCGGGATGCCGTCGATCACCTTCGCGCATCCGGCTTCTTTAATTGCCGCAGTCTTTACGCCCTGGGTCGCCGCAGGCATTGTGCTGCTCATTGGCTTTTTCGCCAGCTATCTTACGGCACTCTCATGGGCCGATCTCACTTTCGTGCTCCCGGCCACAGCGTTCGGCAATGTGATTGTGGCGCTGCTTTCGCGGTACTGGCTACAAGAGCCCATCTCGCTCGAGCGCTGGGCCGGCATCGCGCTCATCACGGTGGGCGTAAGCTTTGTTGCGCAGGGCCCGTCACTCACCGAGCGGCCCGCAGTGCCGCTTCCGCGTGAAGCAGAGCCCGCAGCCGAGCAGGAGCCGGTACGATGATGATTTCTTCCACTGCTCCGCAGCCCGGTCTGTGGGCCTCCGCGGCCATGATCGCCGCTATCGTACTCTGCTCCACCACGGGAGAAGTGTTGACCGCAGCCGCAATGAAATCCATCGGGGACCTCGACGATATTCGCGCGCGCGCGGGGATGAAAGGCGCGATCCGCGCTGTCGTCACCTGCCCGCTGTTTTTTGCAGGCGTCTTTTTTCTGGCGCTCGCCTTCTTCGCCCTGCTGCTCGCGCTCAATCACTTGAATCTGAGCCTCGTTGCGCCTGCTTCCGCATCGCTCACGCTGGTGACCAACGCCATCGCCGGCAAAATGTTTCTCAAGGAAAACGTAGACCGCCGCCGCTGGGCCGCCGCCCTGCTGGTGTGCGTTGGGGTCTATCTGCTGGCGCATTGAAAAATCAGGGAATAGGGATCAGGTGGCAGCATGAACGCGGGTGCCCCAGGTCTCGATTCTGAGACCTGGGAAAGCACAAACCTCAATTTCAAGCTAGGAGCTAGAAGCTGTTCCCCAGCAGCCGCATGAACCCTCGCGGCTTCAAATCCTCAATGAGAAATCTGCGCGGCTCATCGATATTCATGCACACTGCTTCGGCCACCAGATGTCCGCTCCGCGCCGCGCTCTCCATCGTCGAAGGCCATCCGGTCGCAACCCAGTCGCCGGCTAAAAAGCAATTTGGCCACGGCGACGCGGACTCGGGACGAAACGCATCTACGCCCGGCGGCACGCCAAACGTCGCACGCACTTCCTTGATGAGCGCAGCCTTTTCAAGCTTCGCCGTGGCCACAGCGGGAAAAAACTCAGCCAGCTCTTGAAGCGCCTGCGCAATCGCCTCTTCGCGCGGCAGCGCCGCAAATCGCCGCGACGCGCTCTGCACCAGCTCAAGATAACTGCCCGTCACCTTGCGCCACGGCTGCAGCCGGCTCTTGTTATACATCCAGTGGATCTCGCGGTCGAGCAGCACCGCATGAGGTAGATCGGTAATCTCGCGGTCAAACCACAGATGCACACTGCAGATGGGCCAGTGTTCGTGCCGCTCGATCTTGCCCGCGAGCGCATCCGCGCCCTCCGCCGGCGGCATGTTGGCGATCATCTTCGCCGTAGCCTCGAAGGGCAGCGCCAGCACCAGAAAATCCGAGACCACTTCCCCGCCGCGCGTCTCGAGCGTCCACTGCGAAGTTTCTTCGTCCCACTCCGCGCGCTCCACGTTGCGATTGAAGAGAACCTCGGAACCGCGTTCAGTTAGAAACCTCTCCGCACCCGCATACAACTCGCTCAGCGGCACACCGCTCATGCCCATCGCGCCCGCCTGAGCCGAGTTCATAAACAGCTCGCGGATCACCTTCGCCGCGTACGGCACCGCAATGCAGTCGAGATCGGCATTGAGCGCGCTCGCAATCACCAGCCGCCAGAACCGCTCAACGGCGCCCTCGGTCTGCCCATTGCGTTTGAGCCACGCGGCCAGCGACTCGCTCGAATCGGCAGCAACCGGCCGCAGCAGAATGCGAAACGCGCGCGCCAGCGCAAGCTTGTCGGCGAGCGTGAACGCCTTCGCCGCAATCATCTTCGGCAATCCATGCAGCGGCGCGGGCAGAAACGACGGACCAAGCTCCGAGCGCCGGCCTCCCGGCTCGATCATGGTCATCGCACGCGTCCAATGAATGCGGTCCGCAACGCCGATGCGCTTATAGAACCCGATGAGATTCGTGCAGCAACCGAAGAGCACATGCTGGCAGTTGTCGATGACTTCGTTGACGCCCGGATGCAGATACGAGCTGGCGCGTCCGCCCAGGTAGCCGCGCCGCTCCACAAGCTGCACGCGCAGTCCCGCCTCAGCCAGCGCGCAGGCCGCGCTCATGCCGGCCACGCCGCCGCCTACTACGGTCACGGTTCTCTGTGCAGCTTGTTGCAAATTGCCCAACATTCTTCCTTGAATGAAACCCTACCCAATCGAAAACCGCGCCAACCCCATCCTCGCAAGCCCACCCACAAGAATGCTCAGCTTCTGCGCCGTCGGCACGCTCACCCGCTGCGTAAATACGTCGTAGTCAGCACGCTCGATGCGCTTGAGCAGTGCATGATAGATAGCCACCAGCACGCGCAGCGCCGGCCTGCTCTCGCGGTCGATCAGCGGCAGCAGCTTTCCGGCGGACTGATAGTAATTCTCCGCGCGCACGGCAATCGACGCGAGCAGTGCGCGCTCGTTCGCGGTGGGTGGTGCGTTGGTTACGCGATGCAGGAGCGAATCGAGCGCCACGCCATGCGCGGCCAGGTCTTCAAGCGGCAGATAGACGCGATTGCGCGCAGCGTCTTCCGCGACGTCGCGCAAAATGTTCGTCAACTGAAACGCGATGCCGGTTTCTTCGGCGAGTTTTTCGGCCTTCGGGTCCGTGTAGCCGAAGATGCGGATGCACACGAGGCCGACCACCGAAGCCACCAGATAGCAGTAGCGATAAAGCTCTTCAAATGTCGCGTAAGTATCCGGCGCACCGCTCGCATCGTGCTCCAGGTCCATGGTCACGCCGGCCACAAGCTCATCGAGCAGGCTGAGCGGAATGTTGTAGCGTTCCACCGCGTCGCGCACCGCAACGAAGACCAGATTCGAAGAGTCGCCGCCATGGCACACACTGCGCCAGTCGTTGAGCCACGCGTCCAGCCGCTTGCGCCGCTCCTCGCGCGAGATCGATTCGTCGTCCGAGAGATCGTCGGCCTGGCGCATGAACGCGTAGATGGCGCAGATGGCATTGCGCCGCGGCGCGGGAAGCGCGACAAATGCGTAGTAGAAATTCTTTGCTTCGCGCCTGGCGATGACGCGGCACTCCCCGTAGGCACGGGCTAAATCAACTTCGCTCGATGCAATGGTCAAGCCGCTTTCCCTGTGGGCCGCGCGCCGAGCCGCAGAAAGGGCAGCGCCTTGCCGCCAATGGCGCGCAGCGCGAGCGCGAGCTTGGTGCGCTTTGAGATGGCGGGCCGAGCGCTCAGCACGTCGCAATCCTGCCGCTCGATTGCGCGCAGAATCTCCAAGCCGCCGCGGCTGAAAAGATCAAGATCGACGGCAAGCTCACGGTTGACGCGGCCGATCAACTGCAATCCTTCTTCAAACAGCGCGCGCGCATATTCCACTTCGTGGCGCAGCAGCGCGCGAAACTCCGGCGTAGCCACGCCATTCGCAATCGTCTCGTCGCTCACGCCATAACGGCGCATGTCATCCTGCGGCAGATAGACGCGCCCCTTGGCCAAGTCCACGCGCACGTCCTGCCAGAAGTTGGCAAGCTGCAGAGCCGTGCAGGTCGCGTCGGACAAGCGGAAATTCTCGTCATTCACCTCGCCGCACGCGTACAGCACTAGCCGGCCTACGGGATTCGCAGAATAGCGGCAATAGCCCAGCACATCCTGCATCGACTCGTAACGGGTCACCGTCTGGTCCTGGCGAAACGCCGCGAGCAGGTCGGCAAAGGGCTCCCTGGGAATCGCACAGGCGCGAATCGTCTCCG
>JBAUCP010000447.1:0-4259 GCA_049677625.1 Occallatibacter sp.
CATAATCGGAGGAAGCCTCCATGAGCAACGTCATTGAACTGGTAGCCGAGCCGCCGCGTAAAGTGGCCGCAAGCGAGTTCCGGCGCGCGGCCGTGCAGCCGCGCAACATGGCCGTGGATGCATATCGCGGCCTGGTCATGCTGCTCATGATGGGTGAAGTGCTCGAGTTTGCGCGCGTGGCGCGCTCTTTCCCCGCCAGCCACATCTGGCAATTTCTCGCCTTCAACCAGAGTCATGTGGAATGGGTCGGGATGAGCCTGCATGACACCATCCAGCCCGGCTTCACCTTCCTCGCCGGAGTCTCCCTTCCTTATTCGTTGCGCCGTCGCCGCGAGAAGGGCGAGAGCTTCCGTCACATGCTGCTCCACACCATGGGTCGCAGCGTGGTGCTCATCGCGCTGGGCATCTTCCTTCGCTCCACCAGCAGCCCCATGACCTACTTCACCTTTGAAGACACGCTCACGCAGATCGGTCTGGGCTATACCTTCGGTTTTCTGCTCACCTTTGTCAGGCCGCGCTGGCAATGGATTGCAATCGGCACCATCCTCTTCGGCTATTGGCTGGCCTGGGCGCTCTACCCCGCGCCGGGACCCAACTTCGACTGGGCGGCCGTCGGAGTGCCGGCAGACTGGCATCAGCACCTGCTCACCGGCTTCGCCGCGCACTGGAACAAGAACAGCAATCTCGGCCAGGCCGTCGACGTATGGTTCCTCAACCTGCTGCCGCGCTCCAGCCCCTTCGTCTACAACGGCGGCGGCTATCTCACACTGAGCTTTATTCCCACGCTGGGCACGCTGCTGCTGGGCGTAGTCGCGGGCCGCTGGTTCATGGAGTCGGCGCCGGCCATTCCGCTGCGCCGCTTTCTTGTCGCCGCCGCGGCGCTCATCGCCGCCGGCCTCCTGCTCCACTTCACCGGCATCTGCCCCATCGTCAAGCGCATCTGGACGCCCGCGTGGACGCTCTTCAGCGGCGGCGTCTGCTTCCTTTTTCTCGCCGCGTTCTCCTGGCTCGTCGATATAAAGCAGCAACGTAAGATCGTGTTTCCGCTGGTCGTCGTGGGCATGAATTCCATCGCAGCGTATGTGATGGCGGAGCTGTGCCGCGACTTTGTCGAGAACAGCTTCCGCATTCACTTGGGCATGCGCGTCCTGAACAGCCTCGGAACCGCCGTGGAGCCCACCGTGCTCGGCGCTCTCACCCTCGGCACTTACTGGCTGGTACTGTACTGGATGTTCAGGAAGAAGATTTTTGTAAAGATTTAGAAAATGGCGCATCACCACCAGGCATCTGACCGTTAATTTAGGTACGAACAGTGGGTGCCCCAGGTCTCGATTTTGAGACCTGGGATAGCACGATGCTTCAAACACAAATTCGCGCGGTCAGGAACCGGCGTCAGATCGTGAGCAGGAGACAACGATGTTTGAGTTGACGGGACAGACCGCTTTGGTGACGGGAGCGGCAACAGGGATTGGCGAAGCGATCGCTCAACGGCTCACAGCGGCGGGCGCACGCGTAGCCGTGGCGGATATCGATCTCGATGCGGCGAATGCGGCGGCGAAACGGATCGGCAGCGGTGCCTTTGCCGTGTGCCTCGACGTCACCCAGACAGGGCAGGTGAGCGCGGCCATTGAAAAAATAGTCGCAACGACAGGCTCGCTCGAAATCCTGGTCAACAACGCGGGGCTCGCCGGCAGAGCCGCGCCAATCTGGGAGCAGACCGACGACGACTGGCACCGTGTCATGAGCGTCAACATTCATGGACCGTTTTATCTGTGCCGCGCCGTGCTGCCCAGGATGCGCGCCAAAGGATACGGCCGCATCGTGAACATCGCCTCGATTGCCGGTAAGGAAGGCAATCCGAACATGGTGGCCTACTCGGCGTCAAAGGCGGCGATCATCGGGCTCACCAAGTCCATCGCCAAGGAAGTTGCGACCGAAGGGATCTGCATCAACGCCGTCGCTCCCGCCGTCATCCGGACCAAGATCCTCGACCAGTTGACGCAGGCGCAGGTCGAATACATGGTGCAGAAGATTCCCATGCGCAGGACGGGCAATGCGGAAGAGGTTGCCGCGGTGGTCCATTTCCTCGCCAGCCGCGACTGCTCCTTTGTCACCGGCCAATGCTACGACGTGAGCGGCGGCCGTGGCACGTACTAAGTGATGCTGTACTTCGGTTGGCGGAAATGCGGAGAGATCGTTAAGAATTTTACTTTGGAAATGCTGTAAAGAGTCATAAGAAACTATGATCAACTTTCGATAGCAATATCCCACCTTAGGCGCGATAAAGCTGCGCCGAAGGTGGGGCACCCACGTCTGTGATTCTTATTGAAAGTCGGCGAAGACGAAGCGGTCGCGCATAACAATTTCTCCCGTCTCGATGGGAAGCGGTGCGCTGAACATTGGACCTGCGTAAACGCAGGTGTGGAACTCGCCGCGCTCGCCGCAGGGATCGGCTCCCGCGGGCAGGTCGCGCAACAGATCGGCGTCGAACTCGCGGCCGGCAAAGTCAGCGGAGAGCTGCTCAGTGTCCACGCACGAGAGCCGCGCGCGCAGGCCGCCGGCAATCATCTCCCGCGCAAGCGCATCGGTGGGAATCTCCCACAGCGGAAAAATGGGCTCGAGTCCCGTGGGTGCAAGCTGGCGCTCGCGATAGGCGCGCACGTCAGTCAGAAAAAGATCGCCAAATGCCACCGCATCGATCTTCTCCGAGATCGCGCGCTGGCACGCCTCCGCCATACGTTGCTCGTAGACCTCGTTCGAGCACGGCCATGGCAGCGGCACAGCCCACAAAGGCAATTTCGCAGCCGCGGCCTGCGCTTCCAGCACCGAGCGGCGCGTGCCGTGCATGGCCACGCGGTCAAACTCCGTGTTGAGCGTCGTAAGCAGTCCGCAGAGTTCGATCGACGGATCGCGGCGAAGAACATGGAGCGTCCAGGCGCTGTCTTTCCCGCTGCTCCACGACAGGAGAACTCGCTTCATAGGTGCCATCATAGACGGCTGACCTACCCCTTGAGCCCGCCTTGTTCTCTCGATCCATCCATGTTTCAATAAAGATCCAAAAACAACAAAGGCCCCGCGCCCATGCGCGAAGCCCCGTTGCCGGCGTATTGCACGGACTACTGCAAGGTGATCTCCGCTGACAGCGGCGTATTCTCACTCGAATCGCCCACGCGCACGACAAACTTGCCGGGATCGATGGTCCACTCCTTCGCGGACTCGCTCCAATAGCTGAACGAGCGCGCATCCAGATCGAGCGTCACGTGCTTGGTCTCACCGGGCGCCAGCCGGACCTTCGCAAAGCCCTTCAGCTCGCGCTCCGGCCGGTCGGCCTTCGCCGATGGGTCGGAGACATAAAGCTGCGCGACCTCAGCGCCTTCGACGCTTCCGGTATTCGTAACGTCAAAGCTCACGGTAACCGTGGACCCCGAAGCCGCACTGGAAGGCGCCTGCAGATTCGAGAAGCTGAAGGTCGTGTAGCTCAGCCCGAATCCGAATGGGAAGAGCGGATGCTTGCCGGTCGTCGTCCAATAGCGGTAGCCCACCATCAGCTTGTCGCCGTACTGGACATGCTGGATGGTGTAATCGAGCGGCTTGCCGTTCTCGCCCGTCGTGTGCAGCGTGGTGTCGGCTCCCGCTACGCCGTAGTACCACTTCGCCGAGGGATTGTCTTCCCAACTGCGGTCAAAGCTGACCGGCAGCTTGCCCTCGGGATCGTGTTTGCCGAAGAGAATATCGGCCAGCGCCGTTCCGCCTTCCTGGCCGGGATAAAAGAGATGTAGCAGCGCAGGCGCCTTGCCGATCCAGCGGCTCGCATCCATGCCGCCTCCGCCGGTGAGCGTCACAATAGTGTGCGGATTGGCCGCGGCAATCGCTTCAATCAGCGCGTCCTGGCCCCAGGGCAGCGTAAACGTGCGGTCGTGCCCTTCACCCTCTGACGCTGCGTTGAACCCGACCGCCAGCACCACCGCGTCCGCCAGCGAGGCAAACTGCCTGGCATCGGCTGAAACCAGACTCGCCTCATCGACCAGTCCGAAGCCGAAGCGCGAGCCGGCAGCGTGCGGCAGATAGTCAGCCTGCACGTTCACGGTCTGCCCGGCTGAGAGATCGAGCGATGTGTACTTCGGCACCTGCCCCTCGGCATGCACCTGGTCGAGAGTCTGTTTGCCATCCACCAGAATCTTGAAAGTGTCCTCGCCGGCAGCCGCTGCAATCAGCAGATACCTGCCTGCATCGCCGGCTTTGAACGCGGCGGTGTAGCG
>JBAUCP010000448.1:0-6958 GCA_049677625.1 Occallatibacter sp.
CGCTACACCGAGGCGATCGAGGAATACAAGAAAGTGCTGAGCATCAGCCCACAGCAACGTGAAACCCAGCTCAACCTGGGCCTGGCCTATCTCAAGCAGGACGACTATACGCACGCGCTTCCCTACTTCCGGCAGTTGCACGACCATGACGCTGCCAATCAGAAAGTCGCCATGCTCCTGGCCACCTGCCTTACCTCTACCGGTCACGCAGATGAATCCATTCAATTGCTGACGCCATTGACCGGAAGCAACAGCGCGGATCCGGCGGCGCTCTATCTGCTGGGCCTGGCGTACACACGCGCGGGACAGGCCGATCGCGCCAGAGAGACATTCACGCGGCTTTTTTCGAGCGCAGCAACTCCCGCGCAAACCAGCTTCCTGCTTGGAAAAGCCTATGCGGACGCCACGGATTACGACCAGGCCGTGGAGGCTTTTCAATCGGTACTGCAGGCGGACCCGGATTTCCGCGAGGCCCACCGCGAACTCGGCAAGGCTTATCTCGGGCAGCACAAAAACGCTGACGCGCAGCGCGAGCTCGAACTCGCCGTTCACGACGATCCTGAAGATGGCGATGCGTACTATTATCTGGGCGCCATGCTGGTGCAGTCGGAGCAATACCAGGCGGGCCTTCCCTATCTGGAGAAAGCGAATGAACTGATACCGGATTCATGGGCGATTTACTTTTACATGGGCAAAGCGAAGCTCCTGCTGGGCGACTCCGATGCGGCCGTGCCTCTCTTGCGTGAGGCCGCCAAATTGAATCCCGACGATGCCGGCTCCCTTTATCTGCTCGCCAAAGCATTCAAATCGGAGGGCCGCACGCAGGATGCAGCCGCAGCTCTCGAGCGCGTGGCGGCGCTGCACAGCACGGCGCTCGAAGTGGAGCGTCACGCGTTGAAAGACGCAGGCATCGTGAAAAACGCCGGCGTCGAGGACGCACAGTGAGCCTTCTGCGTCCACACCTTCACGCCATTGTTTCCTGAGGATATTACGCCATGCAGATTCGGCAACTGCTTCTCCTGATGTTGACCTCTTCCGGCATCTGCATCGCACAGCAGACTTCCGGCGCGGCCGCGATGCAGCCCACGCGCGCTACCTATCTCAAGCTCGCGGCGGAGGTGGACAATGCGCTCCATGCCGATGTCCTGAATGAATGGTTTCCGCGCTCGGTAGATCGCGAGCACGGCGGCTTTCACTCCCATTTCACGCGCGATTGGCAGTGGGCGCCGAGCGACGGCAAGTTCTCTGTATTTGAGGGGCGCATGACGTGGGTTGCGTCCCAGGTGGTGCTGCGCGATCCCAAGCGGAAGGAAGAATTCTTGCCCATCGTGCATCAGGGCCTGGACTACCTGGAAAACGTGATGTGGGACAAACAAGACGGCGGCTTCTTCTGGGGACTCGACGACGCCGGCCAGATCACTCCGCAGTTTACTGACCGCAAGGAGCTGTATGGCATCGGCTTCTGCATCTATGGCGCCGCGGCCGCATATCAAGCCACCGGCGATCCGAAGGCGCTCGAACTCGCGAAGAAGGGATTTCTCTGGGTCGATCGACACGCGCATGACCCCGTGAACGGCGGATATTTCGAATTGCTGACACGCGACGGAACGCCGGTGGCGCCCAGCGCTCAGAATGGACAGATCGAGAATGGTCCGATCGGTCCGGTCGGCTACAAGTCAATGAACACACACATTCATCTGCTTGAGGCTTTCACGCTGCTCTATCAGGTGTGGCCCGATCCCACTTTGCGCGCAAGGCTTGAAGAGATGCTGACCATTGTCCGCGACAAGATATGCGTTGAGCCCGGAGTGATGAACCTTTACTTCACCAACGCATGGCAGGCGATCCCGGATCATGATTCGTACGGACACGATGTGGAAACCGGCTACCTCATGCTGGAGACCGACGAGGTGCTTCACCACAAGGCGAGCGAGCAGACGGAACGCATGGCGAAGATGCTGGTGGATCACGCGCTGGCCTATGGCTGGGACCATGCCAACGGCGGCTTCTTCCGCGAAGGCACAACCTTCGGCAAACCGGAGGATACGCTCAAGGAGTGGTGGGTGGAATGCGAAGGCCTCAACGCCCTGCTGATGATGCATGAACGCTATGGCAAGCAGAATCCCATCTACTTCCAGCGGTTCCTCGAGCAATGGGCGTTCATCAAGAATCACACCATCGATTCCGAATATCACGGCCTGTACAATCTGACGCAAGCCGACGGCACACCCATCACGCCGGACAAAGGTTCGATCTGGAAGGCGGCTTACCACGATAGCCGGGCTTTCTGGAACGTGCGCGACCGCTTGCGTAAACTTGCAGAAGCGCCGTAAGGCCCGCGGGCCAAGCTGATCGGGAAATACTCCGGCTGTGCCGCGGTGAGTCAGACTTTGAGAATTCCGGGAGCCTGTCTCCTGCTGCGGCTCCTGGCTCTATCGGCATTGCAACCGTCCTACCTTTGCAAGTAGGCTGGTTATGGCGGGAACGGACTGGTCACTCGATCGGTCATCCGTTGTGAGCAGATTTCTGGAGTAACCCTAGAAATAAAGAGTAAACTGTTTATAAGCAGCGGTTTACAAACTGTGGCCCCGTAGCTCAGGTGGATAGAGCAGCAGTTTCCTAAACTGCGTGTCGGAAGTTCGAGTCTTCCCGGGGTCACCATCTACTCATCACCGTTTTTTTGACTTCGGCCCATCGCGGCAGCTATAAAAGTTGATGTCATGGAAGTTGCTTCCATGGCTCTACGCAACTGCGCTACCATGCGCAGTTGATCCAATCGAAAACAATCGCCAGGATGCTCGGGAAGGCGGTGAAACTCCGCCACTGCCCCGCAACTGTGAGCGCACCTGCACCGGTGGCCGTCGTATCTACGACGCCAGAGCAGGATTGATTCAGCCCGGCCGTTCCGCCTGTTGGGAACGATCCCGGAAGCCACTGATGGCCAACCCTCGCCGGTTTGCCCTTGGGAAGGCGGCTGATCGAAGCGCAAGTCAGGAGACCGGTCCGCGGCGTCTTCACCCGCTTGCGTTCCGAGGGGGACGAAGGAGCTATCGTGGCTGTTTCCCAATTCTTTTCTGTGCGGCCCAACCGCATTCGATTGCGCGCATTCATCGCCCCATTCTCTGCCCTGCTGCCTGCGCTTTTTGCGGCCGTCTGCTTTGCCGGCTCCGTTCACGGCGTAGTCTCCGATGCAACGGGCGCCAGCGTCTCCGGCGCCAGCGTGGCGCTGGTCAGCAAGGGCCAGGTCGTCGCCTCGGCCGTCTCCGCATCCGACGGCAGCTTTCAAATCACCACCGGAACCGGCGGCCGTTACTTCCTGGTGATTTCAGCCAAGAGCTTCCGCCAGTTACAGACACCAGATTTCTATGCCGGCCAGTTCGACTCCATCGAACGCAACCTGGTGCTGGAGCCGGAGTGGGTGCGCCAGTCCATCGTGGTCACCGCTACGGGCACGCCTACGCCGCAGCCGCAGACCAGCGCAGCCACCAGCGTGCTGAGCCCCGTCGATCTGGCCCTGCGTGACGACTTCGTCAGCGCACTTCGCCTGATGCCCGGTACCTTCGTCGTGCAGTCCGGACAGCGCGGCGCGCAGACCTCACTCTTCGTTCGCGGCGGGGACTCCGATGACAACAAGATTCTCATCGATGGCGTAGACGCAGGCGACCTGGGCGGCCAATTCGACTTCGGCAACATCTCCACCACCGCAATTCAGGATGCTGAAATCTACCGCGGCCCGGACTCGAGTCTGTACGGCGCCAATGCCGACAGCGGTGTGGTGAGCCTCACCACGCCGCACGGCACCACCAGTTTTCCCTCGCTCATCTTCGAGGGCGACGGCGGCAACTTCAACACCTCGCGCGAGCAGTTTGAGATTGCCGGCGCGCACAACAAGCTCGACTACCTGGGCGCGCTGAGCTGGCTCCAGACCGGCAATGCCCTTCCCAACGATGAGTACCACCTTGGCGCCGGCGCGGCTAACATCGGCTGGCAGCCAAACGGCAGCACGCAGATTCGCGGCACTGTGCATTACAACGTCTCCGGAACCGGCGTTCCCAACGCCTGGAACTTCTTCCATGTGACCGACGACGCCTCACAAAAGGATCAGGACATCTACCTGAGCGCGTCCATCGACAACCAGACCACGGCCAACTTTCACAACGACGTGCGCTATGGCCTCACCCGCAAGCGCGAGCAGAACAATCTGTGGACTCTCTCGGGAGATCCAGTTGACTACACCAACTACTGCTTTGGTTCCGGCACGCTCGGCAATCCGGTGACGATCACCGGCGCAAACGGCTACTCGGCCACGGGCCAGGCTGTGCTTGACTGCTCCACCTACAGTTCGCAGCTGGTTTCAAACCGCGATGCGCTCACCTATCACGGCGACATCGCCATCACGCCGCACCTTGGCGCGCTCATCGGCTTTCAGTACGAAGACGAGCGCGGCTCAGAGCCGGGCAGCAGCTTCTATCCGCCCGTGGAGCGCACCAACTACGACTACATCGCCGCCGTGCATGGCGACTTTAAAAATCGCGTGTATTACACGCTCGGCGGCAGCCTTGAGCACTACTCGCTCTTCGGCACGCAGACCAACCCGCGCGCCGGCGTCTCCTGGTACGTGCTGCGTCCGCGCAGCGGTGTCTTCAGCGGCACGCGCATCCTGTTCAACTATGGACAGGCGGTGCGGGAACCCTCCCTGCCGCAGCAGGACTACTCGCTCTACACCTTCCTCCAGGAGAACGGCGGGCAATCGACCATCCAGCAACTGCACATCAGCCCGCTGGCCGCTCCCCAGGCGCGCACCTATGAGGGCGGCGTGGAGCAGTCATTCCTCAGCGAGCACATCGTCTTTCGCGCCAGCTATTTTCACAACGAGTTCGGCAAAGAGATTGAAGACGTTGGCCTCGATCTCATTCCCGAGCTCCTGCCAAGTCTTACGCCCGCGCAGCAGCAGCAGCTTGCGCAGATTCTCGAAGCAAACTTCGCCTATGAGCTCGACCTCAACTCCGAAGCCTTCCGCGCGCAGGGCGTGGAAGCCACGGTCGAGAGCGGCATTGGCCGCAATCTCTTCTTCCGCGGCGGCTACACCTATCTCGATTCCGTCGTGCAGCGCTCGTTTACGAATGACGACGAAGAGCTGCTCGGCCCGATTCCCACCTTCGACGGCATCCCCGTCGGCCCCTATTCTCCGCTTGAGGGCGCGCGGCCCTTTCGCCGTCCTCCGCACAGCGGCTTTTTCACGGCCACTTACGCGCAGCGCAAGATAACCGGCATCTTCACCGCGGCGTTCGCCAGCCGCAGCGACGACACGACTTTTCTCGAAGGCGAAGACGCCGGCGGCGGCAACACCCTGCTCTTGCCCAACCGCAACCTCGACTTCGGCTACGCCAAGCTCGATCTAGGGGGCAGCTATCAGTTGCTCTCGTGGATGAGCATCTACGCACAAGCCGAGAATCTGCTCAGCGACCAGCACATCGCGCCCATCGGCTATCCCAGCCTGCCCATGAACTTCCGCGCCGGGCTGCGCATCCAGTGGGGCCCCGGCAGCGAGCACCAGCACTAAGTTGACGGCAGTGTAGCGCCGGACTCCAGGCCGGCTGTCCTGGCGCGTCCACGCCGGCGGCAGTTGATGTGTGGGCCTGGAGGCCCACACGACAGCCGGCCTGGAGGTCGGCGCTACTAAATTGGGCATGCGCCACTGCCCCCACTCCCCGCGCTCGAAAACATTGACTCATGTCCCTGCGTGGCTGAAAGTGAATAGCGGGCTTAAAACGGCCCATCCAACTATGGGGAAAAATATTGCAATGAATAAGAACAAAATTTCGCGCCGCAATCTGATCGTCGGAGCGGCTCAAATAGCAGCGGCCAGTGCATTGCCGGGCACTTTAGCATCGGGGCAACAGCAGAGCGCACTCAACGCGCCAGGCACGACCCAGCAGCCCAACCCCGGCTCAGGCCGCGCCGCGTGGATGCAGGACCCGCGCCACGTCTGGGGCGTGATGACCCACTACCTGGCCGACTGGCAGGCCCGCGTGAACAAGCTCGATATGTCCGCCGATACATTTATTGGCCAGTGGAACAAAATGGTCGATGGCTTCGACGTGGAAGCGATGGCCAAGCGGCTTGAGCAGGTGGGCGCCGGGCATTATCAGCTCAGTATCGGACAGAACTCCGGCTACTACCTTGCGCCGAATGCTGTGTATGACAAGATTGCCGGCATCGCGCCCAGCAAGTGCTCGCATCGCGATCTCGTGGCCGACTTCGCCGAGGCGCTGCGCAAGCGTGACATCAAGCTGATGGTCTATCTTCCCTCCGGCGCGCCGGGCCAGGACGCGCAAGCCTGCGCCGCGCTCGAATGGCTCAATGGCCCCTACGCCAACCGCAACTTCCAGCACAAGTGGGAACAGATCATCGCCGAGTGGTCGCGCCGCTGGGGCGCGAGCGTGGCGGGATGGTGGTTCGACGGCTGCTACTTCCCCAACTCGATGTACCGCACGCCCGAGCCGCCCAACTTCGCGAGCTTTGCCGCGGCTGCGCGCGCCGGCAATCCGAACTCCGCCGTCGCCTTCAACCCCGGCGTCATCTACCGGCTCATCTCCATCAGCCCCGATGAAGACTACATCGCCGGCGAGATCGACCACCCCGACCAGGCCTCCGTCCACCGCGGCCACGACGGCCTGATGGACGGCGCACAGATTCACATGCTCAGCTTCCTCGGCACCACCTGGGGCATGGGCACGCCGCGCTTCACCACCGACGAAGTGATCGCATTCACGAAGAAGATCCGCGACTACGGCGGCTCGGTCACGTGGGATGTGCCGGTCGCACTGGACGGCACTATCGCCGATCCATTCCTCGAGCAGTTGACCGCGCTGGGCAAGGCTTTTCCGCGCACCGCGAGCTGAGCGCAGCCTCAATTAACTGGTGGTCACCGGCGTCGCCGCAGGCGCAGGTGCAG
>JBAUCP010000449.1:0-6501 GCA_049677625.1 Occallatibacter sp.
GCGGTAGACCGGCTCCTCGATCCGGTGCGCGATACGCCCAGGTATCGAGCTGAACAGCGTGGATTTGCGCAGCAGCTCGAGAATGGGCGATTTAACGCGCTCGGACGATTCGACCTGCTCGAATTTAAACTTGTCGCTCCACGCGATCAGCGGACGCCACACAATCTGGTCGGTAGCCACCACGATCAGGATCACCGCCGCAATGCCGCTCATGAGCGCGCGCACGTCGCCGGCATTGGTGGCCGTCTGGATAAAGCTGCCCAGGCCGGGAAGCTGGAAGTTGCGCTCGCCCATGGTGAAGGTCTCGCAAAAGATGAGCGCAAACCATCCGCCCGCCACCGAGACAATCGAGTTCCAAACCAGTCCTATTGCCGCATAAGGCAGTTCGAGCTGCCAGAAGCGCTGCCAGGCAGAGTAGCGATAGATGCGCGAGGCCTCGATCATCTCGCGCGGAATGGTCTTGAGCGAGGAGTAGAAGCTGAAGGCGAGGTTCCAGACCTGGCCGGTGAAGATGAGCAGGATCACGCCCATCTCGATGCCCAGCTGATGGCCGGGAACCAGCGCCACCATGGCCAGCACCACAGGCGGCAGAAAGCTGAGCACGGGAATCGACTGCAGGATATCGAGGACGGCGACCATCCACGGCTCGATGCGCGGATTGTACGCGGCGATGTAGCCATAGCTAATGGCGAAGGCCAGGCTGAGGATGTACGCGATGGACATGCGCACGATGGAGTAGAAGGCGTAGAGCGGCAGTGCGCCGATCGAGTTCGAGATGGGCACCACCGGAATCGGTTTGCCCAGCCAGTAAACCCCGGTGCTGACGACAGCAAAGAAGACGGCGAGCGCGCACAGCGCCACCCCGGCATCGATGAAGAAGGGCCAGGTGCGCGCTGTGACCAGCGAGCGGGCAAAAGGATGCTGAAATTTCACTCGGCATCCTCGCTCGGTGCAATCTCCTCTTCCAGCGCATCGGGCAGCACAAAGCGGCGTCGGGCGGAGTCGAAGTCAAAGAGTTCGGCATAACGCCCCCAGGCCACGGCCGTCTCCAACTGGCGCTGGCTCTCCTCTTCGCTGAACTGCTCGTCGAGCATATCGAGGAAGAACTCGTCGGGCACGGTGTGGTTGCTCTTGGACTCGATCGCGCGGCGAATCTGGCGCAGCAGCAGCACGTGCTCCACCGCGGCATCGCGGAAGAGCTCCTTCTGGCGCAGGATCTCGGAGTTCGCGAACTCCGCGCCGCTCGGCGTAATGGCCGCATCGCCCTCTTCGATGGTGAGAAAACCGAGCAACTGCGCCGCATCCACAATGGGCAGCAGGTCGTCGATCTCGAAGGCCAGGTCGTCGGCGAGACGGTAGATGTCGTCCTTGCCGCCGGTGTCGAGCAGCAGCTCGAGCAGGCCGGCCACGCCGCCTGGCCGGGCGTGCGGCAGCATCTGGTAGCGCATCTGGCGCTGATCGCGGACGCGTGGGCCGCCGGGCTGACCGGGCGCCTCGGCCGGGGCAACGTCAGGCCGGGTGAGCACCTTGTAGATGTAGTCCACCAGTTGCGTGAAGCCCTCGGATTTGCGGTCGCGCGGCTGCGGCAGCGGTACGCGGAAGTCGGTGCGGATGTGCCCGGGATTGCGGCCCAGTACGATGATGCGGTCGGCCAGCAGAACCGCCTCCTCGATATTGTGGGTCACCAGGAAGACGGCTCTTGTCGGCATCGTCTTCTTGGTCCACAGCTCGAGCAGTTCGCTGCGCAGGTTTTCGGCTGTCAGCACGTCGAGCGCGGAAAAGGGCTCATCCATGAAGAGCACCTCCGGCTCCACAACCAGGGCGCGGGCAAAGCCCACCCGCTGCCGCATGCCGCCGGAAAGTTCCTTGGGATAGGCGGCCTCAAAGCCGTCCAGGCCGACCGTGTCAAGCATGCGCATGCTGCGCTCGCGGCGCTCGGCCGCGGCCACGCCGCGGGCCTGCAGCGGCGCCTCCACATTTTCAAGAACCGTAAGCCAGGGAAAGAGCGCAAAGCTCTGGAAGACGATGGAGACATTGATCTCGGTCTCGGTAATCGGCTTTTCGTGCCAGTAAACCCGGCCGGCGGAGGGCGTGGAAAGCCCGGTGAGCATGCGCAGCATGGTGGATTTGCCGGAGCCGGATGGGCCGAGCAGGGCAAGAATCTCGCCGGGAACGATGCTCAGGTCAGTCGCGGAGATGACCTGGATGCGGTTTTCGCTGGGCTGCGCGTAGTACTTTTCAATCTGCTCGGCGCGAATGATCGCGTCGCCTGCCGCGGCCGTGGACTGGGTGGGGATGACGGTTTCCTGCATACATGGTTCTCCGGTGAAGGATATTGAACGGAAGCGGACTCCCCGGAACGCCGCCGGCTGGGTCCGGATCGGTGAATCCGGGGAGGAAAATGCGGCTTGCCGCGGCCTTTCCGGGCAAAATTGTCCTGCAATTTGCAACTGAGACCAGATTGAATGCGTCATTGCAATTGTATGGCTGGCGTTTTGATTTCCCATGAATTGCCGCCGGCACGGTTGCCGGAACCGGCAAATCGGCGGATTTGTGCCGCAACTCCTTTTCAATCTCAGGGTTAACAGCAATAAGACTGAATCAGCACACGCCGAGCGTATCATTGTAAGAAGCCTGCAGCTACTGAAGTGGCCGACCGTCGGTTGCGGAGAACGCAGGCCCGTCAAATACCGAATCAATCCCTGCAAGCATCCAGGAGAGTATGCCCGAAACCAATCCGAAACCCAAAGTTCTGGTAGCGGACGACGAGCGCGTAATTGCCGATACGCTTGCCATGATTCTGAACCAGAGCGGCTTCGATGCGCGTGCCGTTTACTCCGGAGAAAAGGCTTTTGAAATGGCTTCAAGCTTCGAGCCGGATATGCTCATCTCCGATGTAATCATGGCTGACTTGAACGGGATTGACGCGGCGATCCGCATCCGCTCTTTGCTGCCGTCGATTAAAATTCTGCTCTTTTCCGGCCAGGCGGCCACGGCCGACCTGCTCGAAAAAGCGCGCGTGCAGGGTTACGAATTCGAGATCCTTGCCAAGCCCGTCCATCCGCAGGATCTGTTGAGCAAGCTGCGCGCCTAGAGTCTGTGGCAAAAGTCGAAATTCCGCAATAGCCGTCGCCACTCCGGATCGCCGCGGCGAGAGTGCGTCACCCGGTTTCGCGGCGGCTGACAGATGGAAAGCGAATCGTTCAACCATTCGGGGAGCAGGCTTCGAAGCTGCTCCCCGGATTTTTTGTCGTGGACGCTTTAATCAGCCTCAAGGGCTTTGGTGCGAAAGAGCAGGCCGGCAGTGATTCCGCCGAGGCTGGGAACCAGCAGGAAGAGCCAGACCTGCGAAATCGCCTTGCCGCCGACGAGAAGCGCGGGACCCAGGCTGCGCGCGGGGTTTACGCTGACGCCGGTAATGTGGATGCCGAAGATGTGAATGGCCACGAGGGTGATGCCGATTCCCAGGCCGGCAAAGCCCGTTGGCGCGCTCTTCTGCGTGGAGCCGAGAATGACGATGACGAAGATGAGCGTGGCCACGAACTCGAAAACGATGGCCGAGGTGACGTTGTAGCCGCCCTGGTAACCGGGGCCCCAGCCGTCCTGCCCCAGGCCGCTTGCGGCCAGGCTGTAGCCGCCTTCCACTCCGGAGGCGATGACCGCGAGCACTCCCGCAGCGAGAGTGGCGCCGGCGAACTGGCCGATCCAGTAGCCGATCATATCAAGGGTCTTCATGCGACCGGCAGTCCAAACCCCCAGGCTTACCGCGGGGTTGATGTGGCAGCCGGAGATGGGCCCGATGCCATAAGCCGCGCCGACGAGCGCTAGGCCGAAGGCGAAGGCGATGCCGAGGATGCCTACTTTATCGCCTGCAACGACCGCCGTTCCGCAACCGAAGAGCACCAGAATGAAGGTGCCCACGAATTCCGCGAGATACTTTTTCATACGTTCCTCCTGCGTTCTGTTGCGATGCTTGTCGATTTTCCCGGTACGCGTCCGATATACAGCCGCGCTTCGCGTTAACGGTTCACGCCCGGCCCGGGGATGAAGGCAGTGCAGCCGAAGAATCCTGATGGCAGAAATATGCCCACGGAGTGTTGCAGACGCGTAACGGCCGCGTCAAGAGAAAACCGGCGGGTTGCGTGGGCAGCGACGAGGCTGCGCAGACTACGGCCGGGAGCGCGCCGGCTGCGCCGAGCTGCTCCCGAATTCATCAAACGTTTGCAATCTGTTTGCCTGCTTGCATTACTCTGTTAATGGTTCCTGGCGGTCACAAAGGGCAAAAACTCAACCTCCGCCAGGGCGAGGGCTGACCGTTTGAGCCAATCCGTTTTTGTTCTGGAAGATGATACTGACATCTCCCGGCTGGTGCAGCATCACCTTGAAGCGGCAGGCTTTGAGGCGCGGCTCTATCACACCCCGACCAACCTGATTCCGGATGCCGAGCGCAAAGCGCCGGCGCTGTTTCTGCTCGACATCATGGTGCCGGGCGGCGACGGGCTGGATGTGTGCCGGCGGCTGCGCAACCACAACGGGCTCTCCACGGTGCCGATCATCTTTTTGACGGCGCGCGCCGGCGAAAACGACCGCGTGCTGGGCCTGGAGCTGGGCGCGGACGACTACATCACCAAGCCGTTTTCCACGCGCGAACTGGTGGCGCGGGTAAAGGCCGTGCTGCGGCGCTTCGAACGGCCGACTACACCCTCGACGATCAGCTTTGAAGAGGTGATCATCGACGCGAGCGCGATGCAGTTGAAGGTGCGCGGCGAGCTGACCACCACCACGGCGACCGAGTTCCGGCTGCTCGATTATCTGGCGCGCCATCCGGGGCGCGTCTTCAGCCGCGATCACCTGCTGGACGCGGTGTGGGGCGATGCGCGCTTTGTCACGCCGCGCTCCGTGGACGTGTATGTGCGCCGCATCCGTGAGAAAATCGAGGTCGATCCTGAGAATCCGCGCTACCTGAAGACGGTGCGCGGAGCGGGCTATCGCTTCGAGCTGCCCAAGACCGAATAAGCGCTGAGGCCGCGATGACCTCCAAAGTCTTTATCAAGCTGCTCGGGCTCTTTCTACTGCTGCTTGTCATCCACACGGTGGTGATGGAGTACCTTTTTCACACCTTCGTGGAGCACGCTGCTGGCGGTACGCTGCGCCAGGCCGGACGCGAGGCGTGGTGGTCCGGGCTCATTGCGCTGCTCGTGGCGCTGCCTCTGGCGGCGTGGGTGGCCATGCGCATCTCCGCGCGGCTGCAGCGGGTGATGGACTTTGCGCGGCGCATCGCCGACGGCGACCTGGCGGCGCGTCTGGACGAGATCGGCGGCCGGGATGAGTTGTCACCAATGGAAGCGGCGCTGAACCAGACCGCGGAGCGGCTGGGCAAGGACTTTGCCGAGTTGGAAAACGGGCGCCACGAGCTGGCCGCGATGCTCGACTCGATGCAGGAGGCGGTTGTGGCCGTGACTCCCGAGGGGTACGTGCGCTGGTCGAATGCGGAGATGCAGCGCATTGAAGGAATGCAGATTCGCGCCGGCCGGCCGCTGATCCACTCGGTGCGCGATCCCGAGCTGCTGGCCTGCGTGCGCGGTGCGCTGGAGCGGCGCGAGCTGTGCGTTGGACGCGCGAGTCTGCTGGCGCCGGGCCGTGTCTTCGAGGTGAACGCGGCGCCGCTCCAGTCGGGCGGCGCGCTGGTGGTGCTGCACGATGTGACCGGGATTGAGGCGGCGCAGAAGTCGCGGCGCGAGTTTGTGGCCAACGTGAGCCACGAGCTGCGCACCCCGCTCACTTCCATCCAGGGCTACGTGGAGACTCTGATCGAGGACCCCAATCCCGGCTCGGAGACCACGCGCGAATTTCTCGGCATCATCCAGAAAAATGCGTCGCGGATGAGCCGGCTTACCGAGGACCTGCTCGCCTTGGCGAGCGTGGAGAGCCCTGACTACAAGCTCATCCTGCAGCCGGCGCGCGCCAGCGCACTGGTGAAGGACGCGATCGACTCACTGGGCGGGATCGTGGTGGACTCCGGTGTGAAGCTGCAGTCGGCCGGCGCGCCGGACGCGCTGGTGATGGCCGATCCGGACGCGATGAACCAGGTCTTCGGCAATCTGATCGAGAACGCGCTCAAGTATGCGAAGGATGGCAAACGGATCAAGGTGGGCGCGCGCGAGGCGGACTCGGAGGTCGAGTTTACGGTGCAGGACTTTGGGCCGGGCATTGCGTCCGAGCACCTGGAGCGCATCTTCGAGCGCTTCTATCGCGTGGACAAGGCGCGCTCGCGCGAGTCGGGCGGCACGGGGCTGGGACTGGCGATTGTCAAACATATCGTCCAGGCGCATGGCGGACGTATCTGGGCGGAGAGCGAGCTGGGCAACGGAGTAACGTTTCACTTTACGCTGCCGCTGGCGCAGGTGCAGCAGCCGGTGTCTGCGCCTGCGGCGACGCCGGTGAGCGCGAATTGAGCCAGGCGGCTGCGCTTAACTCGCGGTGCGCGGAAACGCTTTGCCC
>JBAUCP010000450.1:0-6511 GCA_049677625.1 Occallatibacter sp.
TCCCAATCCCGGCGCTGTTCGCTCCAGCCAAAGGCGTTCTCAAAGTGCTCGAACTCCTTCTCCCGGCCGGGCACAAGATACACGCTCAAAACATCAAAGCGCACCTGCGGCGCGGCCGGCATCGGCAACTGGCGCACGTACTGGCGGGCCAGCCTGCGCAGCGTGTTGCGCTTGTGGCTGTCGACGGCGCTCTCGGCAGGGCTCAGGTCGCGGACGGTGCGGGTCTTTACCTCAATAAAGCAGAGCAGCTCATCCTGCCAGGCGACCAAATCAATATCGCCGGGCAGGTTGCCTGCGGACCATCGCCGCGCCACGACGATATAGCCCTTGCGGCGCAGGTAGAAGTAGGCTGCCTCTTCGCCTTCGATGCCGGTGATCAGGTGAGCCGGCAGCGCGGCTTCGCGGCCACGCCGGCGCGCTATCCTGTCCAGCCCGCCCAGTGCTCGCTCCAGGCTGCCGATCCGCAACTGCTCCAGCCATTGCATTGCAGATCATTCTCACCCTTGGCGTGCAAAGGCGCAAATTTCCGGGGTTCGGAGCTGGCCAGGGATTTGGAGAGCATTACAAGACGTTTCCAATCCAGCTTGTTGGAGTGGAATTGAACACACGCGTCCGACAGTGAGAGATTTATTCCCCTCTTGTGGAACCGGTCTTGAACCCATCTCCGGAATTTGGGAGGCGATTCCCAATTAATTGGCTGGGCATCCGTGAAAGGCTAGGATCTCTTTTCGAGAATCCTTTCCCTTTCCACCAGAGCTGCAAGAATAAGATCTATGAAGACCGATGCCTCAAAAGCCGATTTGGTGCCTGCTTTCTTCCGAAACTCAGGCAGCCTCCGCTTGACTGCGCGATAACTGGCAAGCATTTCTGGAACGGTGGTGGTTCCTTTAGGTTGATGGAAGATGTTGCGTAGCCCGGCCATCACTCCCTTCGGCCTTCCATTGTGGATCTGAGGGTCAACTCCGTTGATGTCGCTCGTCGATTGCTGCATCCTGTAGGCTTTTCTCTCAAAGACGTAGACCCGATGTTTACCGCCGGTCATGTGCGAACGGTAGAGCGCCAAGCCAAGTTCAAGGGGCATATTGAAGCGGGGAATACCGGATGAAAGTTCAATCCTTGAAAGATCGTGAATTGAAACGTCTGATTTCTCAATTAACTGAACGATCCTACCGAGCCGTCCTTGGTTGGGAACGGCGAGTGTGGCATTAATCTCCAGACCGAGCTGCGTCAGACCTACGATGTAAGCCAGGTATAGATCTTCGAATTGATCGTCGTAGGGGATATTGAGAAAGACAGATTGGCTTTTGTGTCTTGCCACGCCTTATCTACCTTCGTCCGCTTGACCGCGAGCTTGACCGCTTCGCGCTCGCTTTCCTGCTCGCCGCTGTTCGGACGCTCAAACGCTTCGAAGTCTTTCGGCTGGATGGTGAACTCATGATAATGCGTACCGCGGCAACCCGCTCAGGCTTTACACCGAGCTCACGTCCCTTCTCCTCAGGAGTCGGGACCCGATTCTTAATGACATACGCTGCCATGCACACATTATAGGCTCACTTCGACAATCTCGGGTGAACTCTTGCCTCTCGACGGGTCTGGAGCTGCTGTGAAATCGACGACCAAAAAACAAGGCCGGCGCATTCATCGCCGGCCTTGTGGTTCACGTTCTTATCAGCTGTTGCTCAAGCAGTAACAACTTCCGCGGCGGCCTGCTCGTGTTCCTTCTCGACCACCGTCAGCACGTCTTCCAGGATGTCGAGCGCAACGGTCGCTTCTTCCTGGCTCACGATCAGCGGCGGCGAGAGGCGCAGCGAGGTTTCTCCGCAGCCCAGCAGCATGAGGCCGCGCTCGAAGGCCAGCGTCTCCACGCGATTGCGCAGCTCCGCGGCCGGCTCGCGCGTGGCTTTGTCCTTCACCAGCTCGATGCCGATCATGAGGCCGCGTCCGCGCACCTCGCCCACCAGCGGATGAGTCTGGACCCATCCGCGCAGCCGCTCGAGCATGAACTCGCCCACGCGCGCGGCGTTGCCGATGCCCTCGCGCTCCAGGATGTCCATGGTGGCCAGGGCGGCGGCGATCGAAACCGGATTGCCGCCAAATGTAGACGCATGCGAGCCGGGCACCCAGTCCATCACCTCGGCGCGCGTCATGCAGATGCCCAGCGGCATGCCGCTGGCGATGCCCTTGGCGATGCAGACCATGTCGGGCTCCACGCCCGAGTGTTCCACAGCCCACCACTTGCCGGTGCGGCCCGCGCCGCACTGCACCTCGTCCACGACCAGTAAAATGCCGTGCCGGTCGCAGAGGGCGCGCAGCTCGCGCATGAAGTTGTCGGGAGCCACCACGTAGCCGCCCTCGCCCTGAATCGGCTCGATGAAGATGGCCGCGACCTCCTCGGGAGGCAGGATAGTCTTGAACAGTCTCTCCTCGATGTAGCGCGCGCAGCCCAGGCTGAAGGCCTCCTGCTCCTGCGGCCCGCCGGTGCACCCGCGATAGGTGTAGGGATAGCGGACGTGCGTAACGCCGGGAACCAGCGGCGAAAAACGCCGCTTCTGCTGCGGCTTGGAGCCGGTGAGCGAGAGCGCGCCCATGGTGCGGCCATGGAAGGCGCCGAAGAACGAGATCACCTGCTGGCGGCCGGTGTGGTAGCGGGCCAGCTTGAGCGCGCACTCGATCGCCTCCGCGCCCGAGTTGCCATAGAAAAATTTGTGCGGGCCGGGCATGGGCGCAACGGCGGAGAGCCGGTCGGCCAGGTCGGTGAGGTGCTCGTTATAAAAATCCGTGCCCGAGATGTGCAGCAGCTCGGCCGCCTGCTTCTGAATAGCGGCCACAACCTCAGGATGGCAATGGCCGGTGGAGTTCACGGCGATGCCGGCGGCGAAGTCGAGAAACTCGTTGCCGTCTACGTCTTCTACGCGGATGCCGCGGCCGCGCTTGGCCACCAGCGGATAAGAGCGCGTATAACTCGGCGAGATGAGCCGCTTGTCGGCCGCGACGGCGGCCTTTGCCTTTGGTCCGGGCAGCGGACAAACCAGCTTTGGCCCGTATTGCGCGTGCAGTTCCTGCTTGGTCATAAAACCATCTCCTCGATTTTTAGAGCATTTTCGGAATATACATAGACTTTTTGAGAGCCGTGAAAGGTGGCTTTTTCTTGATGAAAAAGCCACTTTAGTTCCTGCTTTCGGTCTACAGCAATTCCGAAAATGCTATAGTTGCGCGCCGTCAGCGGAGCCGGACGATGCCGGTTCTTGCAGGAGACGGCGGCGGGTCCCGGTGCGGGGCCACTCGAATATCGCGAACCCGGATGGGTCCAAAAGCGAGCGAGGATCTTCGGCGGCCCGTTACTAATCGCCGCCGAAGAGGCTAGGTCGTGTGCGGATGGGCAGAACGCGCAGGTGCCGCCGCGGGCAGATGCCCCGGGCGCGCGACCGCGACCACCGCTTGGCGGCCGGCGCAGTCAGCGATTGCCTGGCATGGTGCGTCTGCATGGAATCTTCCGTTGAGCTGAGGATAGCATGCAGTCGGCCGGATTGCTACGCTCACTCGGGCGGGGTCTGGCTAAAGATCGTGGCCGGAACGAGCGGCACGGCTGCTTCTCCATCTAATGTAACCGCATTATTTTCAAATATATGCAAGCTGTCCTCGTCGCTGGCCATGGCCATCCAGCAGACCGCGCCCTTTTTGAGCAGGCTGCAGGCGATCTCGATCGTGTAGCGGAGCTCGCTGTGCCCCTTCGGGTTGCCCCTGGCGCGTTCGATCCAGACTTTGTGGCTGCCCAGCGAGTAGGTTGCGTAAACCGGGTCGGCAATGTCGAAGGCCTGCTTCAGTCCCTCCAAGGCGCCGGAGCCGAATCCCGCCAGGTCCTGGCTAGTCATCGTCTGGCCGAAGCAATCGAAGGGCAGATCGACTATCACGATGACCGAGGCCGGATCGCCATGACGCGCGGTCTCAAGAACCTGGATGCAGGCCGTGCCCTTCTTTTGCGACTGAGAGGCGGACGGCGCCGCCGGATTGGCCGGCTGCGGTGAGGGCCTGGCGGCCACGACCGTCCAGTCCGGCGGAAGGTTGAAGTTGAATCCCATATCGCCGGCCGGGTCTGCGGGGGCCGGCGCGGGCTGTTGGGCGAAGATTGCAGGTGTGATAGCAAACGGGAGCGCTGCGCAGTTCGCGGCCAACAGACCGGCGATCAACGGACCTGAGATCGGGTGGCTTCGCATGGAACCGCCTCGCCCGCAGCCATGAATTCAGCCCGAATCGGGATGCGCTCCGAATGACGGCTGTCTTCCGCTGTCTACTTGAGGAAAAACGCCGAGACTACCGACGCGATTCCGGCCACCGAAAACACAATGCCCAGATACCAGTAGATGCGGCTGCGCGTGAGCAGGGTCACGGAGGTGATGACCAGCCCGATCTCGAGCAGCGCCTCGGCCAGGTCAAAGCGGTTGGCGCGGGCCTCGGCCTCTTCCACCTTGGTTTCGAGCGCCTCGGCCTTATCCTGTGCGTCCTTCAGGTCATCGGCCCACTTGGTCTGATGGTCCGCGTAGGATTTGGCGAGCTTGTCGGCCGCGTGCTGGTCGGCGATAGTCAACACGCTGAGCAGGTCGGCGGCCAGCTCCGTGTCGTTCGAGCGGATCTTGTGCGCCTGGTAGAAGTTCCACTGGTCGGTGGCCTGGTTCTGGGTGAGCACAGCCTCAGTGTGGGTGCGATGGCCCAGCACCGTGGTCACGGCCACCATCACGGCCAGCACGCTCATGGTAAAGGCCACCGGACGCAGAGACGACTCATGCGATCCGTGCTCGGCTTGCTCCTCAAGTTCCTGTGCTTCGTTGGCTTCCATACTTGCCTGTCATCCTGAGCGAAGATCGTCCGCCGGCGCGGACGATCGTAGTCGAAGGACCTGCATTGCAGGCGTTCGACCCAGCCACAGTCTACGCCACCCCGGCTACTTGCGCTTCCAGCGCACCCCGTCCTTCGAGTCCTCGATCACGATGCCTTTTTCGGTCAGCTCGTTGCGGATCTGGTCGGAGCGGGCAAAGTCGCGGCGCTTCTTGGCCTGGGTCCGCTCGGCCACCAGCGCCTCCACCTGCTCATCGCTGAGCGCCTGGCGCGCCACCAGCTCCGGAGCCACATCGTCCATGCGGCCGGTTTGCTGAGCCCATTCGAGCGCCCGCCGGGAGGGCTCGGCGTCGCGGTCCTCGATCACGTCGAAGACGGCGTCGAAGTCCTTCAGAACCGCCAGGATCGCATCCCGGTCGCCGGCATAAAACTGGCCCTGGTCGATGGCCGTATTGGCGCTGCGCACCAGCTCGAAGACCGGCGCCTTGGCCTCGGCCGTGTTCAGGTCGTTGGCCAGCGCCTCCATGAACTTTTCCTGGGCCTTTTTGGCCGCCGCCTGCATTCCGGCGTCTTCGCCGGCCGGGAAGCTCCCGGCCGCCAGCCGATGAGCAAAGGTGCGCAGCCGCTCGATGGAGTTGGTGGCGTCGGTGAGCCCGTCGAAGGTGAAGTTGAGCTGGTGCCGGTAGGGAACCGAGATGAGCGCCAGCCGGATGGCCGAAGCCTTGAAGCCCTTGAGCAGCAGGTCGCGCAGGGTGTAGAAGTTGCCCTCGCTCTTGGACATCTTGCGCCCGTCGACGAGCAGAAACCGGACATGCATCCAATGGCGCGCAAACTCCTTGCCGGTGGCTGTCTCGCTCTGCGCGATCTCGTTCTCGTGGTGCGGGAACATCAGGTCCTCGCCGCCGGCGTGCAGGTCGAAGCTCTCGCCCAGGTACTCCATGGCCATGGCCGAGCACTCGATGTGCCAGCCGGGCCGGCCGCGGCCGATCGGCGTCTCCCACGAGGTCTCGCCGGGCTTGGCCGCCTTCCACAGCGCAAAGTCGCGCGCCGAGTCCTTCTCGTACTCGTCCACATCCACGCGCGCGCCGTCCTCCATGCCGGAGAGATCTTTCTTGCTCAGCTTGCCGTAGGCGGGGAAGGCCGAGAGCCGGAAGTACCATGACCCGTCCTCGGTGCGGTACGCGGCTCCGTTTTTTTCTAACTCCTGGATGAGTTCAACCATCCTGGAGATATGCTCGGTGGCCCGCGCAATCTGCTCCGGGCGTTCCACGCGCAGTGACTCCAGATCCTCAAAAAAGGCCTGCTCGAACTTCGCCGTGTACTCGCCGATGGGCACGCCCGCGGCGGCCGCATTGCGGATGATCTTGTCGTCCACGTCGGTAATGTTCATCACGTGGCGGACCAGCACTCCGGTGAGCCGCAGGAAGCGGCGCAGCACGTCGATAGCGAGAAAGGTGCGGAAGTTGCCGATGTGCCCGTAGTCGTAGACCGTGGGCCCGCAGGCGTACATGCGCAGCGCCTCGCCATCGGCGGGCGTGAGCGGGTCCGGTTGTCCCGAGAGGGTATTGAAGAGGCGGAGGGTCATCGTTCGCGAGAGCGCCTGAAAAGCAGAAATCGGCAGATTTTCGGCCTTTTTGATTGTAGCAGCGGGGGAATCGGCGCGCGGCTACAGCGGTTC
>JBAUCP010000451.1:0-2803 GCA_049677625.1 Occallatibacter sp.
GGCCATCGCCGGGCGGCTTCACGCGATGCCGCTCCTCCATAAAGATGCAGGCTCGTTCTACTCCCGCCTGAATCGGTTGGCCTGATCGAACTCGCTGCGCAAGGCGGGGGTGCGGAGGTTTTCGCGCAGGTGGGCAAGGCGCTGCTCCAGCGCGTGGAGTGCGTGCTCCACGGCTTCGGTGTTGGTGTGTGCAATGTCGCGCCACATGGAATAAGGGCTGGCGCCCAGGCGCGTCATCTCGCGCAGTGCGCGCCCGCCCACATCTTTGAGCTCGGGTGCGTTGCCCAACTCTTCCTCAAGCAGTGCGCTGAGAGCCGTGGAGACGAGCTGCGGCAAATGGCTGACCCACGCGACCAGCTCATCGTGGCGCGCGGGGTCGAGATCGAGAATGCGCGCACCCATGGCCACGACCCACTGGCGCCAGGATTGAATGAGCTCGATAGCCTCAGGCGAACGGCGCGCGGCGGGATCGTCCGTGAAGAGCCACACGGCGCCGCGGAAGAGATTGGCGTCGCCCAGCGATGCGCCCCCGCGCTCCTTGCCCGCCATGGGATGGCCGGGAAGAAATGCCGGACGCGTGGGCGAGTTGTAGAGCTGGGCGGCGGACTCGGCGATGATCCGCTTGGTGCTGCCCACATCGGTCACGAGATGCTCCGGCGTAAGCGCGTTCGAGAGCTGCGCCATGAAGTCGAGCGTGGCGTAGATGGGCATGGAGAGCAGCACCACCTGGCTCTCGCGCGCCACCTCGATTGGATCTTCGCCGACGGAGGTCAACGCGCCCATCTCGAGCGCCAGGTTAGCCTGGTCGCGGCTGCGATTCCAGCCGGCGATCTGACCACTGAAGCCGGCGGCGCGCAACGCCAGGCCCGCCGATGTGCCCAGCAGGCCCGTGCCCAGAATGGCGATGCGCTCGATCATGGTGCCTTTCAGGAGCGGAGTTAGCGGTGCTAGCGGGGTTAGCGGCGTTAGACCACGACTGCTTGGATTTGCGGTTTCCCAGGTTCGCGGTGCGATGCAAAAATCACCCGATCACGGTAGAAGCGGCGTTGTTTTTCCAGCTCCGCTAACTCCGCTTTCCGCGCTTTCTCCGCTTCATCTTACAGTGTCCTCCCCACTGCCTGGGCAATCACGCGCAGCTCCGCTGTTAACCGCGTGAAGTCCTCTAGGTACATGGTCTGCGCCGCGTCGGAGACGGCTTTGTCAGCGTTGGGGTGAATCTCGATGAGCAAGGCGTCGGCGCCCGCGGCTACTGAAGCTTTGGCCATGGGAGCCACCATGTCGCGGCGGCCGGTGCCGTGCGAGGGGTCGGCAACGACCGGCAGATGGGAGAGCTTCTTGAGCACCGGAATGGCCGAGATGTCCATAGTGTTGCGTGTGGCGGTTTCGTAGGTGCGGATGCCGCGCTCGCACAGGATCACGTCGTAGTTGCCGCCCGAAAGGATGTACTCGCTCGAGAGCAGCAGCTCCTCGATGGTGGCCGCGATGCCGCGCTTGAGCAGCACCGGCTTGCGCACCTGGCCCAGCTCGCGCAGCAGGTTGAAGTTCTGCATGTTGCGCGCGCCCACCTGGAAGCAGTCCACGTAAGGCAGCATGGGCTCGATCTGGGCGATCTCCATCACCTCGCTCACCGTGGCCAGGCCGTTGGCGCTTGCCGCCTCGCGCATGAGCTCCAGGCCGGGAATGCCGAGGCCCTGAAAGGAGTAAGGCGAGCTGCGTGGCTTGAACGCGCCTCCGCGCAGGAAGCTGCCGCCGGCGGCCTTCACAGACGCGGCGATGGCGAAGATCTGGTCGCTGTTCTCTATGGCGCAGGGGCCGGCGATCATGGCCACTTTTTCTTGGCCGATGGTGGCGCCGTTAGGAAACTCGACCACCGTGCCGTGCGGACGGAAGGCGCGGCCAGCCAGCTTGTAAGGCGAGCTGATACGGTGGACGTTGAGCACTCCGGGCAAGACTTCAAACTTGCTCAGGTCAAGGCCCGCGGTGGGGCCCACGGCGGCGAGGATGGTCTGCATCGCGCCGGTGGTGCGATGCACATTCACTCCGGATTCGAGCATGACACCGATAACGGCGTCGATCTGCTCTTCGGTTGCGTTCTCCTGCATTGCGACTATCATTCCTATTTCCCTGTCTCGGGCATCTTGTGGCCCGCGGCATGGCCCGGCTGCTGCTGGGCGTTTCTTTCCGATGCCAACTCGTTCTTTTGCAGGGACCGCATGACGTCAATGATGCGCTCGTAGATGTGCGTCAGCTCGATGTCCGGGAGAGGGCCTTTGTTGGCCGCGCGCACGTTGGCGTAGACAATCTTTTCCCGGTTCGGTTCGTACACCGGCAGCGAAGTGGCGGCCTTCAGGTGGCCCACCATCTGCGCTGCGCGCGCCCGCTCGTTCAGCAACTCAACGAGCTGGCGGTCCAGTTCATCGATGCGAATTCGCACTTCTTCGATCGTCATTGCATCCTCGTGTTCGGTCCCGCGCGCGGCCTTCAGCAAGCCGGGCGCATGGGGTGCATCGGAACCTGAGTTGGAGTACAGCTTCTAGCTCTTAGCCTCTAGCTTCTAGCTTTTTCGCTGGCAGATTGAGCCGACGAGGCTCGCATCAGCAAAACGAAGCTAGAGGCTAGAAGCTGGCAGCTAGAAGCCGCTTCAAGCGGCTTTACCGGGCCAGCGCTGTTTGGGGCAGGCGCAGGCCCTTGATAAATCGGGCCACTGCGCCGGGCGCTGAATCCGGTGTCGAGCGTTCTATAAGCTCGACGATGGCGCTGCCGACAACCGCTGCATCCGCGAACTCCGCCACCTGGGCGACGT
>JBAUCP010000452.1:0-10565 GCA_049677625.1 Occallatibacter sp.
TTGTAAAGCGATCCATGCTCTCCGCGGAGCAAGGGCGCCAGGCTGGGAAACTCAACTGCAGCCGGAACCGGGATGCCTGCAAGTTCGCAGGTTGTGGCGTACATGTTGTGCTGGTACACAAAATCGTCGATCCGTCTTCCCGCGGCAATTCCCGGGCCACTTATCAACAACGGCATTCTTATGCTGCAGTCATATAGATTCTGTTTGCCCAATAGCCCGTGTTCGCCTACCGCCAGGCCATGATCCGCGGTGAAAATGACATACGTGTTTGAGGCTTTTCCTGATTTTTCCAGGGCATCGAGAATCCGGCCCACCTGGTGATCCATGTGCGTGATGATGGCGTAGTACTCACGGCGGTGAAGCTGCACGGCTTCTCTGGTGCGCGGGAATGGAGCCAGCGATTCGTCCCGCCCGAAGGTATCCTGACCCAGGTTGAACGGATGCTCAGGGAGAAAGTTGGGCGGGATTTCAATTTTGTCCTGCGGGTAGAGATCGAGATACTCCGTGGGCGACTGCCGCGGATCGTGTGGAGCGTTGAAGCCGAGATAGATGAAGAACGGAGTGTCTCGCTGGGCAGCCTTGTTCGCCAGGTGGTCGATGACGCCGTCTGCGTAGATCACGCTGGAGTGCTCGATCGTGTCTGGCTTTTCAATGTCTACGAGATTTCTGCGCAGCCAGTGTCCGTTGAGGGATTTATCCGAGGGATCCCATGTGTCGCCAGGCCGGGGACGACAGTAAGCCGGATCTTTGGCAAAGGGAGGATTGGGGTGATCCCGGTCTATATCGCTGGAGGTGTCTGAATAAATATCCTGGCCTGCCGCCAGGAATCCCGGCGCAACCGGGCCCATCTCCTTGAAGCTGCGCTGCAGAACAGTGGGATTCAAGTGCCATTTTCCGCAAATGAAGGTGTCGTATCCGGCAGCTCCCATGGTCTGCCCCCAGGTATGCACCCGGTCTATACCCACCTCCGCGTGAAACGCCGTCAAGCCGCTGTTCAACATCGTCCGGCTTGGAACGCAGACCGCACCGCTCCACGCGCCCTGGTGGAAGCAGTGTGTGAATGCGCAGCCTGAGGCCGCCAGCCGGTCGAGATTCGGCGTGCGAATCTCGGTATTGTTCAAGGAATGAATGGTGCGGTACATCAAGTCGTCCGCAATGATGAACAGGAAATTCGGCCGCGATGACGGATTCTTTTCCTGTCCGAATGCCAGGGGAGTGACCGCGGCGCCGGCTGCCACACCCGCAGTCATCAACCCCACAAATTTGCGCCTGTCCATGTTCCGGGTTCTCCCTGGTCGGCCTCTCTGTCTGAGCTTTCTGAAAACGGATCAGAAGCTGATCTTCAGTGCCAGTTGCAATTCGCGCTGCGTGCTCGCGGTCGAAGATATCTTGCCGAACGTGGTGCTGTTCAGGGTCGCGGCGGGAGCGCCCCACACGGGCGTGTTGGTGAAATTGAAGGCCTCCGCGCGAAACTCCGTCTGCACATGCTTGAACTCGAATCTGCGGAAGACAGAGAGATCTACATCCCGGTACCAGTCGGTCCTGAGCGTGTTTCTGCCTACGTTTCCATAGGTGTACTGAGCAGGAGCCTGAAACGCCGCGGTGTTGAACCACTCCAGCCGCGTGGGATTCGATAGATGCGGGTTCCCGATCAGGTTGACGCCCTGATAATTGTTGCCCGTATTCGCAACATCGCCCGAGTACGAAACAGTAAATGGCGTGCCTGAGGTAAGTGTCGCAATCGCATTCACCTGCCATCCGCCGATCGCCGCATCCGCTACGCGGTTGCCGGTCTGAAATTTCTGCCCGCTGCCGAATGGAAGCCCATACGTCACGTTGCCCGTAAGCATCTGCGGCAAATCGAATCCGGCAACGCTGCGGTCGGCTGCAGGGTTATATGGATTGCGTACGAAGCATCCCTCCGCGCCGAAATAGCCGTCGCATCCTACATCGATGGTCTTCGACCAGGTGTAGTTGATGGTGTATGCGAGCCCCGATGACATCTTGCGGTCAAGTTGAGCCTGCAGGGCGTTGTAGCTGCTGGATCCGTTGCTTTGTTCGTACTGCGTCGGGGTGATGTAAGTGAACGGCGCGCGGCTTGCAGGCGTGCCGGGTCCGGGCGCGACGGCGACGTTGTAATAACCGCAGCATGGCAGGTGCGTGCTGCGCGAGCCCACGTAATTCAGAGTCAACACCGTATTGGTTCCAACCTGCTGCTGCGCGCCGAATGTCCATTGGTCGGAGTAGGGGTTCTTCATATACGGCGCAATGAAGTTCGCCGATTGGACGAAGGGGCTGGCAAGCGGAAGCGTGTGCGTCTGGCCGGACGGCAGGTTCAGCGGGTTTTCGGCCGTGGTGGTTACGGTGGTCGAATTCAGGTTGCTGGTGATATCCAGACCGAACGATGGCCACAGCGCGCCTTCGTTCTGCGTCATCTGCATGATGCCGGACCAGGTATCGTAAACCCGGGCATAGGAAAGATGCAGCACGCGCCGCGCATTCCATTGATAGGCAAAGCCGATTCGCGGCTGAATGTTATCGATCTGGTTATTGATCAGGCGATCGGAGTTCCCCTGAACAACATTCGCGGGAAGAGCGCCGCCGGGAATGCAGGGCGCGGCTCCCACCGTGGCGCAGGAGCCGAGGCCGCTGGCAGACTTGGTGAGAATATACGTTCCGTTGCGCAGATCGAGCGCACCCGTGATATTCGACTTCGTTGAGTTGGGCGCCAGCGTCGGCATGACCACCCAGTCGTATCGCAGCCCGACGTTCATCGTTAGCTTCGGAGCGATTTTCCATTGATCGCTTGCATACACTCCATTGACCCAGCCATTCTTGGGAATCTTCAGGTTGTTCCTGCGTTCTCCGCTGGTGGGCGCTCCAATCAGAAACGATGCCATCGCGTTGCCGGTGTTGGGCTGACTCGCAAGGTTCGAGGTCTGAAAGGCAGAAAAGCCGAGATTACCGTTCGCATTCAGCACGCTCTCGTTGTTGTGGCTGAAGCTGGCGCCGAACTCCACGCTGTGGCGGCCGACCAATTTTGTAAAGTCGCCCTTCCACTCATAAATATCGCCGTCGTCGTCATTCAGATAGCTGTTTCCACCGCCCGCATAGCCGCTGACCGATATCTCGGGAACCTGGCACGAAATGGGGCCGAGATAACTGCACGCAAAGAACTGGTTGAAGCCGGCGGCGGAAACCGGGTTGGTGAATTTCGTGGTGGTAGCGAAGTTTTGCCACACGTGTCCCGCGGATAGCTGCAGGGTTGCGGATGCGCCGAAGGTGTGAAGGTAACCCACGCCCCAGTTTTGTCCATCGCTGATATTGTCCGCGACCAGTCCTTTAAATCCTCCCGATGCATCCTGCGTGGCGTGAAACTGGCTCAGCCGCGCCCAGGCCGAACTGCTCTGGCTGATCGTCTGATCCAGCCGCAAACTATAGTTGTTCTGGCGAGTCAGCGTGGGCGTGGTGTCTTCGCCGTTGAACGCACTGGATGAAATCGTGACCGGCGCGGGATACATTGCCTTCACCAGCGTCAGCATGTTCTGGTCGATCGACGAGGAGATGTTGTTGCTCATGAACGGTGACCGCGTTGTGCCCGAAGTGGTGTAAGGGTTATAAAGCTGGGTGCCGTCGCCGGGATTGCAGACGCCGGTACTCGCGTTGAAGGAAGTGCAAAGCGCGCTGAAATCTCCGTTTAACTCGGCTGTGGTGGGAACGTTGTACAGCAACTGGTTGGCCGAGTTGATAGTCGTGCCTTCGAACGCGCCGAAGAAGAAGGTGTGATTTCTTCCGTTGTAGTGCGGAGCCAGAACCGGGCCGCCGATGGTAACGCCGTACACGCTCTGCTTCAACGGCGTCTTTGATGTCAGCAGAGGATTGGTCGCGTCAAATGCGTCGTTCCGCAGGAACTCCCAGGCATTGCCATGAAACTGGTTCGTCCCGGACTTCGTGACAACGTTGACAATGCCTCCCATCACGCCGCCGAACTGGCTCTGATCGTTGTGCGACTGGACCTTGAATTCGTCGATGGCGTCGATGATCGGGGGAACCGCATACTCGCTGAACCAGAACTGCTCGTCTGTAATTCCATCCAGCAGAAACAGGTTGCTGCGGTTTATCTGCCCGTTCACAGACGGGAAGCCGAACGATCCTATGAGGATGGCGTTGCCGCCGCCCGATCCCTGCCCCGTATCCGCCCGGCTAGACCCTGGGGTCAGGGTTAACAGTTGGGCAAAGTTTCTCCCATTCAGCGGCAGGGAGTTGACCGCAACGCCATTGATGACAGTGCCCAGGTTTGCCGTGGAGGTATTCAATTGCGCCGCCGCAGCTTCCACCGTGATCTCCTGCACCGCGGAGCCCACAGTCAAGGAGAAGTTGAAGGTAGCCGTCTGATTGACATAGAGAACAAAGGCGCTCTGCTGCGCCGTTGAAAAGCCCTGCTTGGACACTTCCAGCGTGTACGTGCCGGGAGCAACGTCGATGAAAGCGTAGTCTCCGGTGGAATTCGACGCCGTGGAGCGTTCCGCGCCCGTGGAGGTCTCCCGCAGGTTGATCCTGGCCCCTTCAACTACCGCTCCGGACGAATCATGCACCGTGCCGTTGACGGCAGCTGAGGAAAGCTGGCCGCTGGCCGATTTGTTGGCCAACAGAAGGCCCGTTCCGATCAGAACAAGCCCAAACCACCGCCGCGCAGGTTGAACCAAAGAGCTGCCGCCGCGCCGCTTGGACGCAGCCTGGCAGGTTTTCGATGTCAATCCGGCAAGACCTGTCGGTTCGCCGGCAAGCCTCTCCACCGGTCCGTGGCCGATTGCCTGCAGTTCGCTTTTGGGGTCATTCATTTCCAAGGTCCTCCTTGAATTGCGGCAGTTATGCCGGACGCTCTGGAGCTGGTTGGGCATTTTCTCTCCCCGTGTGCGGGTTCTGGTCTCCGCTCAGAGCGCTCTTTGAAAAGCAGAGAAAATGTACGGGAGCGAAGGGGAGAGCGGTAACGTGACAAGAGGTGCGGCACGGTGCATGACACCGTGTCACGTCTTACAAACTATTGTGGCGATGCGCTTATCATCGGTTGCGGCGCTGCCTGCAGCGTTGCAGGTATGGGCATTCGCGCGAAATGCGCCGAATCCGTCAATGATAAGTGTGACCGCCAAAACTGCTCGCACGAGCACAGCCGTGCGCCTGCTTATGTGCAGGATATTCGCATGTGCCTCCTGAATAGGAACGGTAAAAAATGAAAAAGCCCGCGAGCAGACTCGTGGGCTTGCGCAGCAGAAGCCTATTAGGCTTGGCTAGCTGCTAGACGGAGATAATGCCGACCACGACGACGCCCTTATCTGCTGAGAACAGACAAGAACAACAACAGCCGAGATGAGGCTTCGTGGGATGCAATATGGCTTGCATACTAGCGGAGATACCCGTCAATTGCAACTATTTTTACCACCTTAATCCGCGATTGGCCAATGAAACCAGGAATACGCTTTGGCTGAAGTAGATAAAATGAACGAAGCGAAGCCAGGCGCCATCCCGCATCAAGACGGGCGACGCGGCCGATGGAAAAGCGATGACCACCAGACCGATCACCGAAAATGGGACGGAAATGCGATCCGCAGCCATGCGCGCAGAACTGGATCGGGTGCTCGCCAGCCGCGTCTTTGCCAAATCTCCCCGGCTCTGCGCGCTCCTGACCTATATCTGCGAGAGCTCCCTGGAAGGCTTGGCGGACGAGCTGACAGAGCAGCAGATCGGAATCCACGTCTTCGGGCGTCCGCCCGGTTATAACTCTGCCGAAGACACCATCGTTCGCGGAACGGCTCGGCATCTGCGCGACCGGCTGGCTTTCTATTATCAGGACGAAGGCAAGGAGGATCCACTTCAGATCACTGTGCCGAAAGGTGGGTACATGGCCCACTTTGAGCCGGCGCCGCCGGCTGCAGAATCGGCCCCGCCAGTCAAGGTCCAAGCCGGCCCAGCGGTGGAGGATCACGGGGCATCGCTTCGATGGCCTCGTTCAGCCAAAATTGCGGTTGCTGGTTGTGCGCTGCTGGCAATTGTTCTCCCTGCCGCAGCCTTCCTGCTGTTGCGTCCGAAGGCAGAGCCTCCAGCGGAAGCTGCCGGTCCGGAGATTCTATGGAAAGCGCTTTTCACCCCCGGACGAAAGACGCTCATCGTTCCGGGGGATGCCAGTCTGGACGCTTACACGGCATGGGAGCACCGGTACGTCTCGCTCGCGGATTACACCAACCAGAACTACCAGCATGAGGTCACAGTAAGCAGGCCGCCGTCGCACACCGATGTCCCGCTGAGTGTGCGGTCGGTTACGCCCATGGCCGATCTTCGCCTGGTCTCCGAGCTGGTGCGCATACCGGAGCGCCTGGGGCAGCCTCAGTTAGAAGGCTGGACGGAGATTTACTACGCCCGCGATCTTGTGGTTGCCGATACCCACGACAACAACCTGATCCTGATTGGCTCCGAGACCTTCAACCCATGGGTAACGCTCTATCAGCCGCTCCTGGACTTCGCTGTGCACTGGGACTACCAGACGGACATCTATACAGTGATCAACCGGGCGCCAAAGCAGGGTGAACAGAGCCGGTATGAGTACGACCGGCATACTCCGGGCCTGAAAGCCTATACACTGGTCGCGCTGGTCGACAATACTCAGGGGCAGGGACGTGTGCTGATGGTGGAAGGGACCTCGATGGGATCGACCTACGGCGCAATGAACTTCTTCACAAACGACCATCTCTGGCGGCCCGTGATAGCGGCCTCAACGGACAAGAGTGGAAGACTGCACAACTTTGAGGCGCTTTTAAGCAACGATTTTATCCGCGGCGGAGTCAGCAACACGCAACTTCTTGCATGGCACGTTCACTAGCGCCGTTGCTGTCTTTCAAAGTTGTTCGGCGTAGTGAGAGCATTTTCGATCTAAATGTCAACGTGTCGACAGCACCGAAGATGGCATTCACCGCAACGAATGCCACTTTGCTGCGTGGATCTTGTAAAGAGCAGGATCGAAAATGGCGGATGAGCGCCTCGGGCTGTTAGCCTCGACCGAGGCTCACGGAGGAGATGCGAAACTGGTTGCGGAGAGGAGAATCGAACTCCTGATCTCTCGATTATCGATCGAGTGCTTTAAGCCAACTAAGCTACTCCGCAATGGAGCCGAAAAGCGGGATCGAACCGCTGACCTCCTGCGTACCGAGCAGGCGCTCTTCCACCTGAGCTATTTCGGCCTTGAACCTGGTGCGGACGGCAGGACTCGAACCTGCGATGAACTGGGTGTAGGCCAGCCGATTTAGCCGCTAATCTACGTCCGCATACTTGGTGCGCATGGGCAGACTTGAACTGCCATCTCAAGCTTCGGAGACTTGTGCTCTATCCGTTGAACTACACGCGCAAATCTTGTGGTCAACCCGCCCGGATTTGAACCGGGAACTATGCTTTAGGAGAGCATTGTGATCTCCAGTTTCACCACGGGTTGATGGAGAGCCTACCCGGAATCCAACCGGGATTCGCGTTTTAGAAGAACGCCGTCTTGTGCATTAGACGATAGGCTCATGGTCGGGGCTCCCATCGACAGGTCTTCGTCGATGGGATGACATGGTGGGTCCGGTGAGATTTGAACTCACGTCTCTTCGCTTAAAAGGCGAGTGCAGATATCCGCTATGCGACGAACCCAAAATGGTGAGCGCGGCTGGATTTGAACCAGCGTCATCCTGCTTAAGAGGCAGGTATAATCAGCCGCTATACGACGCGCTCATGGTGTACGTGGCGGGTGTCGAACCCGCAGTCTGTCTCTTATAAGGAGACGGCTACATGCCAACTAGCAGCTACACGTACGCACGAAATGGTGGCAGCGGATGGACTCAAACCATCTACTCTGCGCTTATGAGACGCATGGCTATTCACTTCGCCTTCGCTGCCCAAGAAACTGGCGGGGGTGGCGGGCATCAAACCCGCTTCATCCGGCTTTGGAGACCGACGTTCTGCCAGTCTGAACTTCACCCCCATTTTCAAAGAGCAATAAAAAACCCGGCGCTAGGCCGGGTCCGGTGCAAATGCAAATACACTCAGACCCTCAACACACGGCTCCCCAAATGACCCGCTTGGTCATTCTGGTTATCACGTGTTTGAAGGTCTGCTGCATAAGTCTCACTCGCATTTAAAGAGTACATCGATTCGTGATGCGTTGCAATTCAATCCTTATATGGATCGAATTCTTTTGCCGAGGCCATCGCTACGCCGGCAGGAGTCAGCCGATGCAGGATTCGCACGGAGTCCGACACCGAAGCCAGAACTTCATCGAGCCGCTTGTAGCAGTCGGGAGACTCGTCGAGTCCACCTCCGCGCAATTCAATTCCCGAGCGGTCGATCCATGAGCGCATCATCTCCTGGGTAACCTTTCCGGCACGCTTGCACTCGCCAGTCTTGCGATCGTAGACGCCTGCGGCTTCCTTGCGACCCATCGCGCGGCCCGCGCCATGGACGGTGGAGTAGAGACTGTACTTCGCATTCTCGTTCACCACGCCTTCGAGGATGACGGACTGCTCACCCATCGAGCCGCCGACAAATCCCTTCTCTCCCGGAAATGCCGGCGTAGCGCCCTTGCGAACAACCCAAAGCATTTCGTCGCCATGCTTCTCGTGCCAGGCGAAATTGTGGTGGTTGTGAATCACCTCCACAATCTCCGCGCCAAGAATCTTCGCTACGCGATCGCACACCCAGTCACGGCCTGCGTACGCGTATGCGCCGGCAAGATGCATAGCCAGCAGATACTGCGAACCAAGATCGCTGTTCACGTCGAGAACGCATGGCTCAACATCCATGCCGTCTTTTGCGCCGGCAGCCTTGAGGAACCACGTGGCAACTCCGTGACCGAAACCGCGGGATCCAAAGTGAACTCCGATCCAGACGCGATCATCTTCGTCGGTAAAGATGTCGACGTAGTGGTTACCTGACCCGACAGTTCCAAGCTGAGCTGCAGCCTTCTGGTAGAGAGGACGAGTTGCTTCGAGATTCCAACCGTCCTGCGTTTTATCCAGCACTGCGCTGTCAACGCGCTCCACGTTCTTGCGGCCAACGCCGAAACTTATCGTGTCCGCTATTTCGTCCATGATTCGGCCGATGTTCGGACGCAGATCCGCGCCCCTCATATCAAGGCGGACCGCTTTGTTGCCACAGCCGATGTCATATCCGACACCAGTTGGACTGATGGCATTCCTGTAGGCGACTACGCCACCGATCGGCACTCCGTAGCCAAGATGGTTGTCGGGCATCAAGGCAACCTTGTCAGCGGTCTTCGCGCATGTACGTATCTGCTTCAGCGTCTTCTCATCCGCTTCGCCAAACACCGGAATCGTTCCATCGATCAACTGCATTCCCATTCCTCTTTCTTGAATTGGCGCACCTGGCAGGACTCGAACCTGCATCGAACCCGCGTTCGTAGCGCGGTGGCTAATCCAGTTCACACCACAGGTGCTCAACGTATGGTCTGCGCGGAGAGATTTGAACTCCCGTGAACTCGCTCCCAGGGCGAGTGCCTCAAACCAGGCTAGGCTACGCGCAGACAACTTGGTGGCTTCGGCGGATTTCGAGACCGCGGCACTCACGCCTTCAACGTGATGCTCTACCCTCTGAGCTACGAAGCCGGAATTTGGTGGACCTGGAGAATATCGAAATCTCGACCTCCGCATTGCAAGTGCGGCGCTCTGCCAACTGAGCTACAGGCCCACGTAAAACTTGGAGGGAAAGGAGGGAGTCGAACCCTCTAAAACGTGATCCACAATCACGCGCCGCGCCGTTTGGCTTCAATCCCCGTGAACTTACTTCATGTTATGGAGCCGGTAGAGGTACTCGAAACCCCAAACCAGCGGTTCACAAAACCGCCGCTCTGCCGCTTGAGCTATACCGGCCCGCATTCATCCGCGAAGGGCAAAACGCCGATCGCCATCGGAGTCGGAGTATAAGTACCGGCTCCACTCATTCACTTCGAGGCCCATCGACCGCAGAATGAATCTGCCGGTGTGAACGCTCGCCGGCAGCGGCCTGCGCAACAGCGGCATGCCGGCCTCTTCCGGCGTCCTGTCCGCCTTGCGATGGTTGTCCCTGCGGCAACATGCCACAAGGTTCTCCCAGGAATTCTTCCCGCCCTGCGCTCTGGGAATAACATGGTCGAGCGTTAACTCGCTGCCATGAAACTTCAGCCCGCAATACTGACAGCGGTATGCATCCCTCATAAGAATGTTGCGGCGCGTGGTCACCTGCAGCCGGACAGGGACGTGCTTATACACCAGTAGCCGAATCACACTGGGTAAGTGGATGCCAGGATAGATCAGCTTATTCGTGGCTAACTCCACGGTTGCTTTCCCTTGTGTGACAAGCTTCAGCGCCCGCATGGCTGGGATGATGCGAAGGGCCTCATACGATGCATTCAGTTGTAAAACCGGTCTTCGCATCAAACTCATTGCAGTTCTCCTTACGTCTTTGCGCCTTCCTGTGGAGCCCCATTGACGCCTCGAACGCCAATCTTGTGATTACGAAACACACGCTCTTCCGGTTGAGCTAAT
>JBAUCP010000453.1:0-5671 GCA_049677625.1 Occallatibacter sp.
CAATCGTACGGCGGATGACCTGGAACGTCAGCTTCGGCAGCTCGAGTTCCCTGGCGAGTTTGTGCAGGACGCGATGGCGATAGTTGCTCGAATCCATCGGTCCCCCGAATCGCCCCGGAAACATGAACGCATCCGGGGACGTGTCCTTGCCCTCTTTCCTGCTCTCCTCCCGATACTCTGCGATTTCGCTCGCCAAGAGGTCGGCGATCGGAACCTTGGTGAGGCTCGACTTGGTCTTCCTAAACGGCCGAATTTTTCCTTTATAGACCGTCTCCTGAATATCGAGGACACGGCTTTCTTCGAGGAAACAACGCCACCGCAGCGGGAATAGCTCGCTAGGTCGAAGTGCATTCGACATGTCGAGCTTCATCAGGATCCAGTTCCGCAGACGGATGTCGCCGAGCTTCTCTAAGGCCGCACGGAGCTGCTCCCAGCTCAGTGTGGTCTTATCCACCTCGCGCAGGTTCGCGGGAGGCCTGACCGTGCGCACGGGATCTTTTGGAATGAAGTCCTGGTCGACCGCTTCCGCAAAGATAGCGCGCATGTAGGATCGGATCTGGAGCACTCGGTCTCGGGAATGGGTTTTGGCCAGCCTGTTGAGATGGGTCTGCAGGATAACTTTGTCGAAGTTTTCGAGCCGATAGTCGCCGAACGCATCGACGAGATCTGCCTGGATCAGGTACTTTTTCACCTTGGCAGTCTCTTCCCTCCAGTCCCCCTCCTTTAGCGGCAGATAACGGTTTTTGACGAACCATTCTAAGGTGACTGCACCGTTGACAACCGATTGATCCCCTGTCGAGCGTCCGCCAAGTTTGGCGATCTCATCCTCCAACTTCTCCCGGGCCCGAGACTTCGACATCTCGGTCTTAGACCCCAGAACGAAGGAGTGGGTGACGAGTTTGGTTTCGTTGGTTTCAGGATTAAGTTCGGTGCGGCGAAAACAACCATGCCATTTCTTTCCCCGTGGCCGGACCCATCCTTTCTGGTACGAGATTCCCATTTGTTCCTCAATTTCTGTGTGGAGGGAACAAGTGGCCACCCTCAGTTTACCGGTGTTTCCGTCGTAAAGTGGCAGCCCGTTCCCGTTCCTTCAGGAACTCTTCAATCCCGCTCGCCCGGTAACGCAGAGCGCCGTCGCTCATGCGGATGACCGGGAGATAGGGCAGTCTCCGCGACGAGTGATCCCAAACCCAATCCTTGCTGACCCTTAGCTTTAAGGCGACGTCCTCGGCTGTCAAAAGGGGGTCGACCGCCTCTACTTCCCGCATGGTCGCTCCCGCCCTCGGCACACCACGTATCCAGCAAATATCGGGCACAGATACAAAACGCATCCGCGCCGGATACCAACCAGATCAGTTCAGCATCAGCCGCTGATCTGTGACGCATTCGCACGAAATCACCACTTCATTGACAGCAGATATTACATGAGCAAACTCAAACTGGAACACGGTGTCAGCAGGATTCGACGTACGAACTCGCACGATAGCAGTCATTGACGACGTCCGGGTTCTTGAATTGCTCGTCAACCTTCTGGTCTCGTTCGGATACAAAGCCGACAAATACCAATCAGCAGAGCAGTTCCTTGAGTCCGGCGAGCTTGCAAAGATGAACTGCATCGTTACGGATGTGAAGATGCAGCATATGAGCGGGCTCGGGCTTCTGCAATGTCTCAAGAACAGAAACAGCGATGTCCCAGTGGTCATCATTACCGGGAGGTCTTCGGACAGGTCAGAATCTTTTTACCTTAAGAAGGGCGCTGCGGGCTTTTTCAGAAAGCCTGTGGACAGCAATACGTTGCTCGATCTTGCCGGCTCACTTTGCGGCCACGCACACTCAGAGCCGAGCCGGTTCTAGAGCCATGTGGCGAAGACCGTTAGTCGGCTTCGTCATAGACACCGATATCGGCAATATGAGGCATTTCTCTGCTGCTTTCCAACACCAGCCGCACTCTTTGCGATGAGACGCGTGGAATCCGATGGATCGTCGTTGGTGCGGGAGTTTCACCCTCTGCCAAAGTGATCCAACTGGCGCCGTCCCAGCGCTGAAAACGATAGCTGCGGATGCGGCTCTGCGAATAATCGTCCGATTTGCCGACGGGCTCGACCAGCGAAACGATGTTGAAGTTTTCCTGTTTTCTCAGATCCACTTCTAACCAGCCCGAGGTTTGCCCCTCTTCCATATACCAGCTCGAATGGAAGTCACCATCGTTCGCTTCGTCGGGACCTACCGTATCAGGATAGGAGCTGGCGTGAATGGGCTTGCCCGTCGCCAGATTTCGCGTCGTGATCGCGACATGCTCAGAGAGTTTTGCCATTGGACCAGGATGCTTCCACACGTTGCCAATCTCTGCCAGCCGTTGTACGACGTTGGGTGAGA
Organism: Occallatibacter sp.; assembly: GCA_049677625.1. Taxonomy (GTDB): domain Bacteria; phylum Acidobacteriota; class Terriglobia; order Terriglobales; family Acidobacteriaceae; genus Telmatobacter. The sequence goes on from JBAUCP010000453.1 coordinate 2,377, forward strand.
GAAGCCCTTCGCGGTTCGGAGGGGCATTCAGAATCAGGTTGCAGTGCCGGCGGTTCAACGGCTCAAGCCACTCGTTTACTACTGTCGTTACCGATTTGAGATGCCCATTCACGTCTTGCTGCTTCCAGAACCACTCGTTCGTCAGGGTCACACAAGAGAGGGCCGGCACATCGCTGCCTTCCGGAACCCTTTGTCCAGCATTCTGCTCAAACGCCTTCACGTCGGAGTAGTAGAGCCCACCCGGAGGATATTGACTGGCATTGAGATCGCAGATCAGGCAGTTGGGCTGCATGTTCTTGATATGCTCATAGATCTCCCGAAACGGGACCTCCTCATACGTGATGCGGCTCCATGGCGCGTCCCAGCCATCCGTGATGAGGATGTCGACTTCTCCATAGCCAGTGAACAGCTCAGTCAACTGATCTTTGATGAGTTGGACCTTGGCCGGCGTTACATTGAAGTGGCGGATGTCGTCGCGCAGCGACAGGATCGAATAGTAAAGCCCTACCCGCAAGCCAGCCTTGCGGAACGAATTCACGTAGGCGCGTACAACATCGATGGAGTGCCCCGTCTGCCCCACGCTTGCCGCTGCCGTCTTTGTCGGCCAGATGCAGAAGCCGTCATGATGCCGCGTCGTCAAGCATCCCCATGTCATGTTTGCTGATTGCGCTGCCGCGGCCCATTGATCCGTGTCGAGAGCGGTGGGATGAAACAGATCGGGAGACGACTTGGGATCGCCCCACTCGCGGTCCTGAAATGTAGCCATGTTGAAATGAAGAAACATGCCGAAACGCAGATCGACAAACCGCTGTTGCAGGTCGAGAAGTGGCAGTCCGCGCCGTCCAATCGAGGGGCGCGCTTTGTTTTCACCCACAGCCTGGCCGCTATGACCGGCGAGCATTGCAGTCGCCGCAGTCTGGGCGGCCATTCGGAGAAGCTCTCTTCTTGTCGTCATCTTCAATGCTTACCTTTACGGCAGTCTATGACGACTGCGATCGCATGATGATCTTCAGCCCTTTGCCTTCCGGGTTGTTGCGCACAAAACAGGGCGCGTCGAAGTACATTGTCGCTCGGTTCTGTTGCGTATAGTTCGGCCAAAAAGGAAGTCCACTGTGATTCGGATCTCCGGTGCGCGCAAAGCTGACCCACGCCGAGCTCATCTGCTTTGACAGAACAAACGCCGCGGGATCGCCCGCACTGTAATGGTCACAAATCTCCGCGTTATCAAAGGCAAAGGAAATCTCGCAGGCGTGGAATGTGCCGGGCCGATTGTCCAGGACCGGCGTGCGCCAGGAATAGATATATGAGTAGACAGGCGCTGCGCCTAGCGCAGCTTTTCTCATAGCCTGTGTGAGTGCCGGAATGCGCCACCGCGCCGTTGCAATGGTTGCGTAAAGGCCGAACGGCGTCGTGTGCGGATAGTCCTCCTTATAGGCCGCAATAATGGCGTCTGCGTCATTCCCAAACATGTCGCGAACCCGCCGTTCCATCTCTTCCGTAGTCATGGTCTCTGCGTCGGGATGATCGACTCCATTGACGCTCTCATTGAGATTCGTGCCGGTGATTAATGGAACATCCGCGGAGATGGCCGGAGCCGCAGGGTCAAATGGATGGTTCGGAAGTAAACGGCCATCAACCGTTGGACCCCAGTCGTTCTCGCCAAAAGAGTCGGGGTGAGCCGTCTGCGGCCGAGGTGTTTTGCGAATTGCCTCCGCAGCTGCGCCAGAAAGACGGTCGACGGGAATCTTTTGCAACTCTCTTACTTGAGACTTTTGCAATCCGAGTTCTGCGAGCAGCGTTTCGGCCACTTGCTGCGAGTAATCTGCGGACAATGCCCTGGTAAAGGGTCCGCTTTGAATGATCGCTCGATGAAAAAGGCCTTTCGCAGCCGGCATGGCCATCAGAACCGCGACCTTCCCGCCGCCTCCAGACTGGCCAAAGATGGTTACGTTATTTGGATCGCCGCCAAAGGAAGCGATGTGAGTGCGAACCCATTCGAGCACAGCTACCAGGTCGAGCATTCCGACATTGGCAGAGGAAGCAAACTCGTCGCCGCCAAGCGCTTGCAGATTGAGATACCCATACACGTTCAAACGGTGATTGTGGTTCACGAGAACCACGTCGTGATTGCGCGCCAGGCTCTCGCCTTCATAGGAGAGAAGGTCGTGACCGCAGCCTCCGGAATACCCGCCGCCGTGCATGTAGACCATGACCGGGCGCTTGCCAGAGCCATTAATCTCGGGCGTCCAGACATTGACACGCAGGCAATCTTCTCCAGGCACCGAGATCGCGCATCCCCGATGAAGCAGGAATGCATCCTCATCCGCATTTGCGAGGTTCTTGCCGTCCGTGTTGAAGTGAGCGGAATCTTGCTGCGGACAAACGCGCCCGTATGCCAACGCATTGCGAATTCCCGTCCAGGATTCCGGTTTCATCGGCGGCATGAATCGATTTGCTCCGGATGTAGATGCCCCGTAGGGAATGCCCTTGAAGATACAAACGCCATTTCGCTTGTATCCCCGGACCTTCCCAGCGCTGGTCTCAACCACGGTAGCGGCATCTGAAGCTACGACCGTGCTTCGCCCGCAGAGCGTCTGCGAATCGTGCGGAATTGGTCGAGCCGCGGTTTCTGATGCCGTCAATCGGCCAGAAGACGCGATTGTGGCACCGGCGATTCCTGCACAGGACGCGGCGATACCGTTCAATATTTTTCTTCGGCCCCTCGAAATCGGGTCTGAAGAGCCTGAATCCTTGAGAAGATTAAACCCGCTTGAGCTGTCATTCATAACGGCACCTGGCATGACGCACTACATTGTTAGCGGCCCCATAGTACGAAGCAAGAGATTTTGGACCTCCAGGAATGGAGTCGAAACTGAGAGCTAGTGCGCTCGCGAGGACTCCCTGACGACCAATTCTGGTTCAAGAACTACAGTTCGAATTCGAGCAGATGAGGACCGAGCCAGGATGGACGTGACCAACCTCGCGGCGCACTCGCCCAATTGACGCGCCCTTTGATCAATGCTTGAGAGAGGGACCCGCAGCTTATTGCTGTAGTGAAAGTTCCCACACCCTACAAAGGCAATGTCGGTCGGGATGCGCAGGCCCACCTCAAATGCTTTTTCCATCGCGCCAACGGCGACTGTATCGTTATAGCAGAAAACCGCGTCTGGCCGCGGAATGAGATCCAGGATTTGATCCATTGCTCTCGTCCCCAACACCTCTCCATTCGAATCGCAGGTTTCATCGACGAAGACGACATAGTCTTCTCCTGTCGAAAGATCGTTTCGACGAATGG
>JBAUCP010000454.1:0-7269 GCA_049677625.1 Occallatibacter sp.
GTTAGCGGAGTTAGCAGATGAGCACGGCTTGTCCGCAGACCGTTCGTTCCTGTACAAACTCCGTGCCCCATCCTTTCGTCCGCCGCGGCGGATTTCTGGCGAAAGGGTGGGAAACCACGGCCCTCAACAGTCCGAAATCACGTGGTCAAGAAGCTGGTGGAGATCGAAAACTCGATGGAACAGATCCTCTTCGATCCCGCTGACCCGAAGGCCGCGCTGGCCGCGCTCCCGCAATCTCCCGCCGTCTTCGCCCTCCATGGCGCCGACACCCACGCCGAGCCCTACATCGGCCGCACGCCGAATCTAAACGCGCGTCTAGCCCGCCTGCTTCAGCCATCCGCAAAGCACCCGCGCCGTCTGCAACTCGCCGGCCGCGTCCGCCGCATCGCCTGGCAGCTCACCGGCTCCGAGTTCGAGTCTCTGCTCACGCAGTTTTCTCTCTTGGAGCAGATCTACGGCGCAAAATCCTTAGATCGGATGCACCTGCGCGCCCCGGCCTTCATCCGCTATCTCGGCGGCAATCCCTATCCGCGCATCGTGGTCACCAACCGGGCCAATTTCAAGGTGGGCCAGCGCGAAGCCGACTGGGCTTACGGTCCATTCCCCTCCCGCGCCGCCGCCGAGCGATATGCCGAAGAAGCCCTCAAGCTCTTCCTCCTGCGCCGCTGCACCTTCGATCTCGACCCCGATCCCAGCTATCCCGGCTGCGTCTACTCCGAGATGCAGATGTGCCTGGCTCCTTGTTACAAGGGCTGCACCGACGAGCGCTACGCCGAAGAAGCCACTGCCGTCCAGAGCTTCCTCGCCACCTGCGGCGAAAGCCGCCTCGTCACCCTCCGCACCCAGCGCGACCAGGCCTCCGCCAACCTCGAATTCGAGTCCGCCGCGCAGATCCACGCCCAGGTCCAGCGCGTCGAGTCCGTCCGCGCCCTCGCCTCCGAGCTGGTCCGCCCCCTGAGCCAGCTTCGCGCCGTCATCCTGCAAGCCTCCGCGCAGCCCGACGAAGTCTCCGTCTTCCTCTTCGAAGATGGCCGTCTCCGCGGCCCAGCCAAATTCTCAACTCTCGGCATGAGAATCCAGAACGAGCAATCTGGCTCCAGCTCCCTCTTCGCGCAACCGATGGCCCTCGAGCCGATACCGGAAGAGGCAGGGACTAGGGAACAGGGACTAGGGAACAGAGATCAGGGATCAGGTTTCAGTGGTCAGGGAATGGAGAACGGGGGTCAGGAAGCGCGCATCGACCGAGGCGCTTCGCAAAACCCCCTAAAACACGCCGCCGCGCCGGACTATGGAGAAGCGCTTTCGGGAGGGCAAGAAGTGTCAGGGCACGACTTCAGTCGTGCCGAAAACAGCCCAAATAACGAAGGGGCTTTAGCCCCTGAGGGAAGTCCAGCGCCGCAAAAAATCCCCCGCAGTATCCTCGAATCACGCATGGAGGGAGCTCTCGCCACACTCTCTCAACCCGAAACCGCGCCAACCGCCACCCTCCGCCAGGGCCATCTGGCCCTCCTCAAGCGCTGGTACTACCGCCCTGAAGCCCGCCGCACCGGCGAGATCTTCTTCCCCGACCGCGAAGGCCACTGGCCCATCAAAGCCATCCTCCGCGGCGCCGGCCGCGTGGCCGCCGGAAGACTCAAGCCTGCATCCTCCGGCTCTTAAGACTCTCGGCCGTTCCCACTGATACACTGACCCTGCAAGGAGTCCTACTCCAATCATGGTTGAGCTCGCGCCGTCCATCCTCTCCGCGGACTTCGCCCATCTGGCCGACGAAGTCGCCGCGGCCGAGCGCGGCGGCGGCACCGTCATCCACGTGGACGTGATGGACGGCCATTTTGTGCCCAACATCACCCTCGGGCCTCCGGTCGTCAAGAGCTTGCGCAAAGTCACCAAGCTGCCGCTCGACTGCCACCTGATGATCGACAACCCCAACGACTACATCGAGGCCTTTGCCGACTCCGGCGCCGACTGGGTCAGCGTCCACTACGAAGCCTGCCCGCACCTGCACCGTACCCTCGAGCTGATCCTCCACCACGGCATGAAGCCCGGCGTGGTCCTCAATCCCGCCACCCGCGTTGACCTCGTCCAGGAGATCCTGCCCATGGTCCATCACGTCCTGATCATGAGCGTCAATCCCGGCTTTGGCGGGCAGGAGTTTATCCCCTTTTCGCTGGGTAAAATCCGCCACCTGGCCCAATTGCGCGCGGAGCTGGGCCTGGCATTTAAAATCGAAGTAGACGGCGGCGTGGCTCACGACACCATCGCTCGCGTCGTCCAAGCTGGAGCGGAGCTGCTCGTCGCCGGCAATGCCGTCTTCGGCGCCGGCCAGCCGGAACGCGACGCCCGCGAGCTGCTGGAGATGGCCCGCGCCGCAGAGGGCGCAAGAGCGGTAAGTTAAAGTAAGATTCTTTGGGATGCAAGCAACACGCGGCAGCCTCTCAAAAGGGCCGCCGCCGCAATGAGGTGGTATGAACCGGTTGTCCAAGTCAATTGCCGCGGCGGCTCTGGTCGCTCTGGTTTTCACGAGCGCTCCAGCCCACGCGGCCCGGAAAAAGAAGCCCAAGAAGGCCTACGACCTGAGCGCCAACCCGCTGGCCAACGTGCAGTCCAAGCAGCCCGACAAAGAGCTCTATGACAAGGCCATGGTGGCCCTCAAGAAGGGCCGCTATGACGTGGCCCGCCTTGACCTGCAGACCCTGCTCAACACCTATCCCGAGTCGGAGTACCGCATGAGGGCCAAGCTCTCCGTGGGCGACACCTGGTTCAAGGAAGGCGGCTCCGCGGCGCTCACCCAGGCCGAGGCCGAGTACGAAGACTTCATCACCTTCTTCCCCAACGTTCCTGAGGCCGCCGAAGCGCAGATGAAGGTGGCCGACATCTACTACCAGCAGATGGAAAAGCCCGACCGCGACTTTACCAACGCCCAGGAGGCCGAGGAACAGTACCGGAAGATGGTCAACATGTTCCCGGACTCGACCCTGGTTCCGCGCGCCAAGCAGAGGCTGCGCGACGTGCAGGAGGTGCTGGCCGAGCGCGAGGCCCAGATCGGCCTCTACTACGAGAGCCGCGACAACTACAACGCCGCCATAGCCCGCCTGGAGACCGTAGCCGACACCTACCCGCTCTACTCCAAGAGCGACCAGGTGCTGCTCGGCATCGGCGACGCCTATGCCGGCCAGGCTCACGGCATTCAGATCGCGCCCGGACTGCCCGGCGCAGTCCGCGAGCGTCTGCGCGCCATTTATGAGGACAAGGCCGCCGCGGCTTACGCCAAGGTGATCACCCGCTATCCCATGGCTCCGCACGTTGAGGATGCGCGCGACCGCCTGGTGGCCATGAACCGGCCCATCCCGGAGCCCACGGATTCAGCCATTGCCGAGAGCGACGCCGAGGAGCGCAGCCGCCAGCCGCTGCACTTTACCGACACGGTTCTTGACGTCATCAAGCGCGGTCCCACCGTGGTGGAAGCCGTGCACGTAGGCGAGCCTGCGCTTACCGATCCAGACCGCACCACTGCTCCTGAAGTGACCAAGGAAAACGTGACTCTCTTCAGGGACGCCGTAGATGCCGGCAAGCCGCCCGCACCGGTTACGGCCGCCACGCCCACCGGTCCCAATGAGCCGCCGCGCAGCGACCGTCCCTCTGACGCCCCGTTGCAGATGGAAGCCCCGGGCAGCGGCACCAGCGTAGGCGCTGAGGTTGTCAGCGCGCCCTCCAGCGCAGCCGCGGCCGATCCCAACGCACTCGTCAAGCCGGTCAGCTCGGAAAGCGCCGCTCTTCCCGCTGCGGACAAGCCCGCCGAAGCCCCTGCGCAGCTCAACGACATCAAGCCCGGCGAAGTGCCCACAACCCAGACCGCGCAGGCCGCCAACGGCAAAAAGAAGAAGGCTCCCAAGGCCGACCTGAGCGAAGATTCCTCCAGCAAGAAGAAAAAGAAGAAGGGCCTGGACAAACTCAACCCGTTCTGAGAAATGCATTGAAATTGTGTTGATCTGAAAGTCAAAGGCCGCGCTCCAAGGAGTGCGGCCTTTGATTTTTGATAGGATTTCGTCGTCACTCTCAGGTGGTTCGATGAAACGCTCCGCGCTCTTGTTTGCAACCGGCTGCATGGCTGCCAGTCTGCTTACAGCCCAGGACACACCTCGCGGGCCGGATGGCCGCACAACCTCCCACGTCTCCGGCGTGGAAGTTCTCGCCATTCCAGGCAAACCGTTCTCTGCCACAAGCACAACCCGCTGGACCCGCACACTCGAAGATGGAACCACCATCACACTGCGCCTTCAGGCCCGCGTGGCCCGGGATGGCCAGGGAAGAATCTACCGCGAGCGCCACAACTTCGTGCCGGAAAACGCCACCGGGCCGGCCCCGCTTTACGAAATCCACCTCTATGATCCAGTAACCGGAACCCAGCTCCTCTGCAACGGCAGGACTTATCGGTGCGATCTGTACGATTACAGGCCGCAAACCTCCTTCCAGGCCACTCCCGAGGGCACTTACGACAATGGAAACCGAACCCTGACGCGCGAGTATCTTGGCTCAGATGTGATCGAAGGAATCAGCGTCTTGGGCACACGTGAAACCATGACCATCAGTGCCGGCGTCGCTGGCAATGAACGGCCTATCGTCTCCACGCGTGAGTTCTGGTATTCTGACGAGCTCGAAACCAATCTGGCCGTCACGCGCATCGATCCGGTTGATGGCAAACAAGTCATACGCCTGTCTGACATTTCGCGGGCTGAGCCGGATGCCCATCTTTGGGAGGTTCCTGTCGGCTTCACGGTGCGCGATGAGCGGGCCTCGGCAGGACGAAAATACTAGCGGTTTGCCGCCAACCGCTCGCCTCTCCGTGAGCGCTGGCTCTCGGTCGCATCATCACTCCATCTGTTAAAGTGAGGGGTGGTCCCTCGCCTGAAAGCCCCCTCTGCACGGGTTCTTTCGCAGATCATTCGGGGGCTCGCCCAAGAAGAAAAACATGCCCCACGACCTGCCAAAAGCCTACGACCCCACCGCCATTGAAGATCACTGGGCCGAATACTGGGTCCACGAAAACCTCTTCGCCCAACCCACTCCCACCAAGGCCGACCAAAATCAGGGCCTGGACGGCGAGTCTTTTACCATCCTGCTGCCGCCGCCCAATGTCACCGGCAACCTGCACATGGGCCACATGTTCGAGCACGCGGAGAGCGACATTCTCATCCGCTGGCGTCGCATGTGCGGCGACCGGGTGCTCTGGATTCCGGGCACCGACCACGCCGGCATTGCCACGCAGATGCTGGTGGAGCGGCAGGTGGTAAACGAAGGAACCACCCGCCAGCAGCTTGGCCGCGAGGCCTTTGTGGAGCGCGTATGGGCCTGGAAGCGCCACTACGGCGGCAACATCCTCAATCAGATGAAGCGCCTCGGCGCATCCGTCGACTGGAGCCGCGAGTACTTCACCATGGACTCGCGCCTCTCCGTCGCCGTGCGCGAGGCCTTCGTCCGCCTCTACGAGCAGGGGCTCATCTATCGCGGCGCGTACATCGTCAACTGGTGCCCGCGCTGCCAGACCGCGATCAGCGACCTCGAAGTGGTCTACGACGAGCACAAGGGCCACCTGTGGGAGATCCGTTACCCTGTTCACGATGACAGCGGCCGCGAGACCGGCGAGTATCTCACCGTGGCGACAACCCGGCCCGAGACAATGCTCGGCGACGTAGCTGTCGCCATTCATCCTGAAGACGAGCGCTACCTGCACCTGCACGGCAAAAAGCTGGGCCTGCCGCTGACCAACCGGGAGATCCCCATCATCCTCGACGAGTGGGTCAGCCGCGACTTCGGCACCGGCGCCGTCAAAGTCACGCCCGCACACGATCCCAACGACTTCGCGATTGGCGAACGCCATCATCTGCCCTCCATCAACGTCATGGACGACACCGCCCACATCAAGATCGATTCGGGGGCCGAAGGCGGCCAGTACAACGGCCTCGATCGCTACGTCGCGCGCAAAAAGATCGTCGCCGATCTCGAAGAGCGGAACCTCTTAGCTGGCATCAACGATCACACCCACAACGTGGGCCACTGCGACCGCTGCAAAACGGTGGTTGAGCCGCGCCTTTCTACTCAATGGTTCGTCAAGATTCAGCCGCTCGCCGACAAAGCCATCGCCGCCGTCAAGCCTGACGCAGATGGAAACAAGGCCATTCGCTTCACGCCGGAGATGTACGAGAAGACCTACCTCAACTGGATGGAAAACATCCACGACTGGTGCATCTCCCGCCAGTTATGGTGGGGTCATCGCATCCCCGCCTGGCACTGCTCGCACTGCCACAAGATCACCGTGGCGCGCGTCGATCCCACCGCGTGCGCGCACTGCAACTCCGATCAGATCACACAGGAAACCGACGTTCTAGACACCTGGTTTTCGTCAGGCCTCTTGCCCGTCTCCGTCTTCGGCTGGCCAAGGCTTCCGGGTGGCCCAGGTCTCGCTTCTGAGACCTGGGAAAGCACAGAAGACCGCGCCGACACAGCCGTGAGCCGTGCGGATTTCGACGCCTTCTACCCCACGTCACTTCTAGTCACCGGCTTTGACATTCTCTTCTTCTGGGTCGCGCGCATGATCATGCTCGGCATCTGGTTCGCCAAAGATGTGCCGATGCCCGACGGGAGCCTGCGCTCTTTGGCAGATTCGGTCCCGTTCAAAGAGGTCTACATCCACGCCCTCGTCCGCGACGCCAACCGCGAAAAGATGTCCAAGACCAAAGGCAACGTCGTTGACCCCATCGAGATCGTCAAGCAGTACGGCACCGACGCGGTCCGATTCACGCTCGCGTCCATGGCCTCGCCCGGCACCGACATCGCTTTCAACATAGCAAGAACCGAAGGCTACCGCGCCTTCGCCAACAAAATCTGGAACGCCGCGCGCTTCATCTTCATGAACGTAGATAAGGCTGCGGAGATCGGTATCAAAGTCGATCCATCCGCGCTCGGCGGAATGCCCACCACAGCGGCCGATGCGCCGCTTGAAGCCCGCTGGATTGTAGCCGAATTGCACGAAACGGCCGCCAAAGTAAATCAGGCCCTCGAAAACTATCGCTATGACGATGCAGCCAACACCATCTATCAATTTTTCTGGGGTAGTTTCTGCGACTGGTACCTCGAAATCGTCAAACTGCGCCTCGACTTTTCAGAATCGGCAGACAAAGCCGCGACAACAGCCGCGCTCACCTCTCTGATAAGTGTCTTTGAAGCAGCGCTGCGGCTGCTCTCGCCCTTCATGCCCTTCATCACCGAGGA
>JBAUCP010000455.1:0-9284 GCA_049677625.1 Occallatibacter sp.
ATGAGGAGCGGGGGGCACCGGTCGTTCAGACTGAGGTCCAAATTGTTTTGAAAGAGGCCCAGAACGTCGCTTCCCATAAAGATCGCCAGATCGCGGTCCGGTCCCACAACCTGGTCGCCACGAGTCATGGCCGGCACAAAGATGATGAAAAACGCAACCGCGATCATTTGCATCATTCGCTTGCCGGACAAGCGAATCCAGCCACGTGCAAGCGCAATCAGAAGAATGGGGACCAGCGCCTGCGCCAGAAAAAAGCGCGCGCCATGCAGGGAGACAAGCATGCGCGGCAACGTGAGCAGGACCGCCGCGATCCAGATCCGGCGATACCCGCGCCTCTCCGGATCGGCAGCGCCAATCGCCATGAATCCGAAGAAGAGGTGTGTATACAGAACCGCCTGATAGGACCGCGGCGTCGGGTCAGCCGATCCGTAGTCCACCGCCAAATGACTGCGGAGCAAGTCCAATGCGAGGAGCAGGGCAGGAAAGGAGAGTACGACCGTGGCTTTATAAGCAAAGTCCTCGCAGGCGTCCAGCAATGAATCGGGAAATCTGCGCGCAGGGACTCCAGACATCGGAATCAGGTAGCCCAGGATGAAGCAACCAACCGCCAATGCGCTGACGATCAGGGTGCTGTCGTCAACCGAGTCCGCCATATGAAACACAAATCGGACCAGGGCGCTGCGAATCCACCAGAAAATAAAGCAGGAGAAGATGAATACAACAAGAAAAGCCCATTTTCCATGCCCACGCCGCGCGGGAACGGCCGTCCTGAGGGCATTGCGGTTCGGATTCTCAAGAATGTGCTCCGCCATGCTCAGATCGCGGCCGATCGCCGGCCGGCCTCCACAACCGGGATAGGGTGCACGTTCAAGCGCCCATCCACGGCCAGATAAGCTTGCGCCGCCGCCCGCGGCGAAAAGCCCTCCAGCGACACGGTCTTCGGCGTGGCGGAAAGGGCTTTGCGCAGAGCATTGTCAATCGACTCGTTCGCTGAAGAGGCGGAAAAGAGATGAATTCCGCTGCCGATCAGCTCCGGTGCAATCTCCACGCCGCCCCCGCAGGCGGGCATGACGACTGCGCATCCCTGGCTCAAGGCCTCGAGATAGCAGATTCCAAGCGCCTCGGTTTCGCACCCGGAGACAAAGACCTTGCTGCGGCGAAGCCGCGCGCGCACCTCAAGCTGCGGAAGGCGTCCCGTAAACTCGATGCGCGGGTTGCCGGCCGCGGCGGCCTCAAGCGCGGGGCGCAGTTCGCCGTCGCCGATGATGCAAACCTGCAGGTCGGGACGCTCGCGAAGCAGAGCCGAGAGCGCCGGAATAATGCGATCCAGTCCTTTGCAGGGATGCAGCCGGCCCACATAGGTGATGGAGTCGCGCGCTGGCTCCTCTCCATCCCGCGCCTCGAAAAATAACTCGTTCAACGGATTGTGAATCACCGCGTCCACGCGCAGGTTGAAGATGCTGCGCAAGTGAACGGCGGCGTAATGGGAGACCGCGGTCAGTTGCGATCGCGCGCCTGCGAGCTTATACGACGCAAAGATGGCCAGCAGCTTGATCCATCCCTGAACGTCGGCGCGCGGAAACCCGTGGGCCACGCAGATGGCGCGGCGGGCCAGAGGCGCGGCAAAGACCGCCGTCGTGCTCAGAATCTTCAGAACCCGCGGATCGCGCATCTCCCGCCAGCGCGTGAATGCCTGCGAGGGCGGGACGATCTCGACAGGAATCCCGATCTCGGAGAAGCCCGCGCGCAGTCCTTCCGCGAAGCTCGCGACGCCTCCGATCTCGCGCCCTCCGGTAATCAATATCCTGGATGGATACCCGTCATTCATTGCGTGCCCCTTTGCGGCCAACTGCGCGTACAGGCGTCTTGAAACCAGCGTCAATCTGCCCAAAAAAGAAAATCGTGCGTCTCTCCATCGACCGAGCCCTGCGCTACCCAGCGGCCCACGTCGGCTGCTTCGACCGGAGTCCCCGCGGAGTCCAGCTTCCGGCAGCGATAGCCGTGCCCCCAAAAGACATGGAAGGTCTCAGTAAACTTCTGGCTGACACCGCCGGGAATAACCTCGCCGCGGAACAGGATTTCGATCAGCCATGTGGGTCTCGGGTCGAGTTCCAGGGTTTTCTCGGCCCCGGCCAGCACATCCAGCTCGAACCCTTCCACATCCATCTTGATCAGCAGCTTCTTGCCCTGAAACCGATGGGCAGCGACCGCGTCGAGAGTGGTCAGCGGAACCACGGTGGACTGCGCTTCGCGCGCCTGGGCCCAGCCGGGAACAAACGAGGCAATGCCGCCATAGCCGTAGATACGCGCCAGTCCCGGCTGACTTCCCAGGCCGACAGGAAGGGTCTCGACACGGGTGAAATGGTTGTCCCACAAGTTCCTGTAGAGGAAGCTTAGGTTCCTGGGGGATGGTTCGATGGCGATGGTCTGTTTGCCGCGGCTCGCAGCCAGGCAGGAGTAGAGGCCCACGTTGGCTCCAATGTCGAGAACGGCATCGTGGGTTGCGACCAGATCGAGAAAAGTTCTGACCTCGTCGGCCTCCCAGCCTCCATTGGCCATGGAGGGATCGCCCGCCAGACTGAATCCGTAGGGCGTCTGGATAGCGCGGCGGCGATTTGTCGAGTCGCGCAGCAGGCGGTAGGAGCGGCCCAGCGGAGGCGCCCATGTATCGACGGCTTTTCTGTATCTTGACAAGAACATCGTCGGCTCCCGGAGCTACGCTCCTTCGCAGGGTTGGGGCAGATTCGCAACTCTGCCTACGCTCAAATAACCTCGCCGTGCGCGTGTGAAGATGACCAGCGCATTGGGAAGAGCGATGCCCGCCGAAGCGGCCAGATAACTAAGCGCGGCGCCGGCATTGCCATAACGCGGCGCGGTGAGCGCAGCCAGTCCCAGCGTGAGCGAGGCCACAACCAGCGATTGAATGAGAAAGGGTTCGTTTTTGAAGGAACGCAAAAGCGTCGCCAGGCCCTGAACAATGCAGTTGGCTCCGGCGGCCAATACCAGCAGGGCAAACAATTGCGGAGTGACGAGGCGCGCCGCAAGCCGCGGCGCCTCTGCCTGTAAAAATGCAGCCACCGCGCAGGCGCATAGCGCCATCGCGCCGAATACGGTCAGCGATTGGCCCAGCGAGCGCCGAAACAGCCGGTCGAGTCCATCGAACTCGCGCCGCGCAATCATGTTTCCGAATGGCGTTGTCTTGGTCGTGCACCAGGCCAGCGCCAGTAGGGTCATGTAGCCGGTAATGCTGAGCGACATGCCCAGTTGTCCGGCCTCCACCGGCCCGCGCAGCGCGAACAGCATGGGAATGAGAGCCTGCGCGGTGCAGTAGGAACAGATCCAGCTCACGGCGATGCGCCACTGAAACGGCCACACCTCGCGCGTCCAATGCACCGCATTCTCGCCGTCCGCGTAGCGCAGCAGTCCCATCAGCAGGCGCCGGTGCGAGGCCACGAAGAGAATCCCTGCGCCCACGTAACCCGCAATCGCCATCGCCGGCGAGTAAAGGCCGCGATGGAGCAGCATGGGAATCCACGCGCAGGCCGAAGTGGCGATGGATTGGCGCAGGCGCATCGCGGCCACCGCACGCACGTGGCCGCATCCCTCAAGAAACGAGTAGAACGGCGTGCACCACAGGCTCACCGACGACGCGAAGACCGCCGCAAGCCAGGGAGCCATCCAGGCCACCGGCGCTGCTCCAGCCGCGCCGCGGTGAGAGAAGAAGACCATTCCCAATGGCGCCAGCAGCAGGCACATGGCCGCCGCGGCCGCCGTGTACCAGCGCAGACTCAGCTTCAGTGCGGAGGCCAGGCGCGCATGTGCGACCGGATCGCCGCTGATGCTGCCGTCGGGATCGAGCTCCAGATGAGCGCATTCGTGCGCGGCCAGTTGCTGGATCACAAACGAGAAGCCAAGCTCGAAGACCAGTTGCAGCGACACCAGGCTCAGCAGCGTGTAATAGTAGCCCTGCTCCACGGGGCTCAGGAAACGCACAATCAGCAGCACCGTGCCGGTGCTGCCCGCCACGCTGACCGACCGCGCCAGAAAGGTGTACGTAACCGCTCCATCCATCCCCAGCGCGCGCAGTGCCCTCACCTCGAGCCTCCCGTCCACACCGCTGCATAGGCCTGCTCGAACGCGCCGCTCCATGAGCCTGAGCGGTTGCGGTAGCGGCGCAGCACCGCGGCCAGCTCAACCGCGCACGCAAGCAGCAACGCGCACGGCAGCGCACAGAGCACTGCTCCAACGAAGATCCATATTCGATAGGCCGAGTTGGGACGGTCCGGAACCAGCGCCGGATCGACAATCTGCACCAGCGCTCCCTGGCGCGCTTCGTCCACGCGGGCCACTTCGTATTCGCGGGTCAGCAGTTCGTAGATCGCCTCGCGGTACTTCATCTCGCGCAATGCGCGCGTGTAGTCCAGCCCGTCCTGCGTGATTTTGCCGCCTGGCATGGCCAGGTCGCCCTGGCTGCGGTCGGCGGCTGTATTCATGGAGTCCAGTTGCGCCTCCATGCCGCTTAGTTCCTGCTCGGCGCGCTCCAGGTCGGGGTTCTGGCCGGCGGCGAACTCGCGCATGGCGCGAATCTCAACCTGCTTGGCGTCAACCTGCGCGCGCAGCACCGCGGCCGATGCGATCATGGCGCGCGCCTGGCTGTCGATTTCAATCACGCCCGTGCGCTGTTCTGTCTGCTTTAGATCGTCTTCAGCCAGCGTGAGCTGATCGTGTGCGGCGTTTCGCTCGCGCTCGAAGAAGAGCCGGCGCTGCGCGGCCTCAGTGATGGCCAGCGACCCGTTCATGCGCCGATACTCCTCAACCCAGCCGCTGGCCAGCTCCGCGGCGCGGCGCGGATCGCTATCGGTCACCGAGAGCCGGAGCAGTCCATCCTTCAGCCCGTTGTCGATAGCAGTCTTGCGCTCCCATTCCTTGCGCGTTGTGGAGAGATAGCGGCGATGGTAGAGCGACTCGAGATCAAAGCGCGCCGCCATGGCGTCCTCCACCGTCTGGCTTCTCAGCAGCGACACTTGCAGATCGTTCGGATTCTTGATCGCGAGCCCGCCGCCCATTGACGCCAGCGCGCCCAGGTTGCCCAGTTGCGCGAGCATGGCCGCGCTGCTCGAACCGCCCTGCTGCGGAGGCAGAATCACCACGGTTGCGGTGTAGCGGCGCGGCAGCAGCAGCGCCACAAGCCCTCCCAGCGCGGCGATGGCGAGCGACGCGATCAGGATCAGCTTCTTTTGCCGCAGCGCAATCTGCACCAGAAGCGGCAGCGAGATGGGCGCGTTGGACAATGTGCGGGCGGCGGATTCCTGAAGGTCGACAGGCACAGGGATTTCCTTACCGCGCGCAATCAACTCGAAATGCAATCTGCACGGGTTGGCGCGGCGGTTTTTTGAATGCGATGCGGCGCTAAGCAGAGACGAGCGCGCCAAGCATCGACCAACAAGCTGCGCCCAGATTACCGGCGAATGGAATGGTTTGCAGCCAGCGGCGCGTGAAACAAAACCCGTGGTTGCAATTGTGGGAAGAGACTCATGAAGCAGTACGAAATCGGGACAGGCCCCTTTTCTAACCGCAGTTTTACCTGCCCGCGGCACGCCGCATAAGGAAACAATGGGGCGTCTATGAGAAACGATTCATCTATCCAGCCCACGCGCTGCGTCCCATTTGTCGCGTTTTCGCTTGCGCTCATCCTGGCCACAGTCACTCCTGCGCTCCATGCGCAGTGCTCTGACCAGGACGATCCCGATTCCATTGCCTGCCAGTTGCAGCAGCCTGTCAACACCTCTACGCCTACCGGCGAGTCGCCCGCATCGCTGAGCCTTTCGCAGTCGCAGCAGGCACAGCCGCGCCCTGACCGCTCGACGGACGCATCGGCATCGGGCAGCCTTTCCAGCGGCGCGGCGTATTCGGAACAGCCATCGGCCGAACAGCTCCGTATGGCGCAACTTCCACCTATGGAGATTCCGCGCCGGCCCGAGCCGCCCACCGAGTTCCAGAAGTTTGTAGCCGCCACGACCGGCCAGATGCTGCCCATCTATGGATCCGATTTGTTCTCTGACCGGCGCGCGAACTTCGGGCCTATCTTCAACGCGCCTGCTCCCGCGGATCTGCTGATCGCAGCCGGCGATCAGCTTCGCATCCGCATCTGGGGCCAGGTAAACTTCAGCGCCGATCTACTGGTGAGCCGCGAAGGCGAGATCTATCTGCCTAAGGTGGGCGCGGTGCACGTGGCCGGGCTCACGCTGGCACAGGTGCAGGACCATCTGCATCAGGCTCTCGACCGCATCTACCGCAACTTTGAGCTGAGCGTCGATCTCGGCGAGATTCACTCCATCCAGATTTACGTGGCCGGCGAGGCGCGGCGACCGGGCGAGTACACGGTGAGCGCGCTCAGCACGCTGGTTGACGCGGTCTTCGCGAGCGGCGGGCCATCGGCAGCCGGCTCCATGCGGCACATCGAGCTCAAGCGCGACGGCAAGGTGGTCACGGATTTCGATCTCTACGCACTGCTGGTGAAGGGCGACAAGACCGGCGATATGCAACTGCAGCCCGGCGACGTGCTTTACATTCCCTCCACCGGGCCGCAGATAGCGCTTGTGGGCAGCGTGCGCCAGCCGGGTATCTACGAGCTGCGCGGAGAGCAGACGCTCAGCGCCGCCCTGGATGCAGCCGGCGGCAGAACCGCGATGGCCGGCGGCGCGCGCATCTCGGTCGACCGCATCGAGAGCCACACGCAGCGCCGCGCCTTTGAGCTGCCTGCAGACGACGAAGGGATGAGCGCCACGCTGGCCGACGGCGATATCGTGCGCGTCGATCCCATTGCGTCGAGCTATCGCGAGACCGTCACACTGCGCGGATCGGTGGCCAATCCAGGGCAGTATCGCTGGCACGCCGGCATGCACTTGAGCGATCTGCTGCCCGACCGCGATGCTCTGCTCACGCGCGGCTACTGGTGGCGCCGCACGCAGCTCGGCCTTCCCGCGCCGGAGTTCGTCGCCGCTCCCGAGCAGTCCTCCGCTCCGGAGCGCCTCAGTGACAATCCGGCGCTGGGCGCGAGCCAGTCCTACTCGAGCAGCCAATCCACCGCGGCCACCCTCGCCGCGAACAGTGAGAATCAGCAGACCGGCGCAGCTGCGCAAACGGAAAAGCCGGCCGCTATGCTCAGCCCCGATTTGCAAACCAACTGGCATTACGCGGTCATCGAGCGGCTCGACCCCGACACCATGGCCACTTCACTGATTTCCTTTGACCTGGGAAAGCTGGTGCTCGATCACGACGCCTCAGAGGATCGCGAGCTGCTGGCAGGCGACGTGGTGACCATCTTTTCGCAGGACGACGTTCATCCTCCCGTCGACCAGCGGACCAAATACGTCCAGCTCGATGGCGAGGTTGTGAATGCCGGCGTGTACAGCGTGCGGCCGGGAGAAACGCTGCGCTCGCTGGTGATGCGCGCCGGCGGGCTGACAACGAAGGCTTATCTTTACGGCGCGGAGTTCACACGCAAGAGCACCCAGGCGATCGAGCAGCAGCGCATGAACGAATATGCCGACCGGCTCGAACACAACATCGAGCGCAGCTCGCTGGCCCTGAACGTCCAGCAGAATGAGGCGGCGGGGCCGGAGCCGTTTGCGAATCCGGCCGGCTGGGTCAATCGCGATCTGGTGGCGCGGCTTCGCCAGTTGCGCGCACGGGGAAGAATTGTTCTGAACCTTTCGCCAGACAGCCACAGCGCGGCCGACCTGCCCGAGATTCCGCTCGAAGACGGCGACAAGCTGGTGGTTCCACCCACTCCGTCGACCATCCAGGTGATTGGCGCGGTCTTCAATCAGAACGCATTTCTCTATCACGCAGCCGCGCGGGCGAATGAGTACCTGCGTTATGCGGGCGGCCCCATGCGCGAGGCCGACCGCGGACAGACCTTCATCCTGCGGGCAGACGGCTCGGTCTTCAGCCGCGGCGAAAAGCAATCCATCTTCGCCTCCGGCAGTTTCGATAACGTGCGCCTTTATCCCGGAGACACCATCGTGGTTCCTGAAAAAATGGTGCGGCCGTCCTCGCTGCGTGAAGTGGCCCAGTGGACCGAACTGATGTCGCAGTTGTCCATCAGCGCTGCCGCGCTCGACGTCATCAAGTGAGGTTTACCTGCTGTGGCTGCACGACGTACGGTCGCATCATCTGGTTGGCCGCGTGCTCCAGCAGATGGCAGTGCCACACATAGCGGCCCGCGTAGCCTTTGAACGGAATGATGATGCGCGTCACGGTCTCGGGGTAAGCCTGGATGGTGTCTTTCCAGCCGGTCTCGCCCGGCTCAGGCGGCGCAGCGTCGCCGGAATAGTGGAACTTGCCATAGTTGAGATAGTCGTCCACGTCAAAGGCCTGGCGATTGAGCAGTTGAAAGCGCACCAGGTGCAGATGGATGGGATGCAGATCCTGCGTGGTGTTCACCAGACTCCATATCTCCATCGAATCGAGCAGCGGCGTCTCGGTGACCGGGTCGTGCCAATAGCTGCCGTTGAGCAGCATCATCATGATCTGCGTCTTGGGATCCATGTATTCGTTGAGCGTAAGCAAGCGCGTGCGCACCGCAGCGCTCTCCGGGATGCGCTCGATTGCGCGCAGCCTGGATGGAATCGCGAACAGCGCCGGCGCATTCTCTTTGATTGAGCTGTCTCGAATCGCCGCGCCCGCGCCTTCGCGCGATTTCACGCGAAACTCCATCAACTGCTGGCTCTGGTTGATGAGCGTGAAGCGCTGGCCGGCAAGCTGTGTGAAATCGAGAATCACGTCCGCGCGCTCCGCGGCCGCGAGCGTCAGTTCTTTTCTTTCCACCGGTGCGGCCAGCAACCCCTGGTCGCTGCCAATCTGCTGAAATCCCAGCCCGTTTGAGAACGAGAAGCGGAAGTAGCGCGTATTCGATGCGTTCAACAGGCGGTAGCGATAGGGCCGCGGCTCGGCTTCAAAATATGGAAACAGGCCGCCGTTGATGAGAACCACATCGCCATAGACCTCCGGCACCCAGGGCGCGGCCGGGTTGCCGGAATCGGGATAGTGCAGTTGGCCGTCGGCATAAAACAGCCGGTCGCAGAGCACAAGCGGAATCTCGAACTCGCCGCCCGGCAGAGAGAGCGCGTCTTCCGCCTCGTCGCGTATAAGAAAAAAGCCGAAGAGGCCGGCGTACTGGTTGAGCCGTTCGATTCCCATCGCGTGGTCGTGATACCAGAGTGTCGCGGCCTCCTGCTCCACGGGATAGAAGGTCTGATACGTCTCACCCGGCGTCTTCC
>JBAUCP010000456.1:0-1882 GCA_049677625.1 Occallatibacter sp.
GGTTCCATTGGTGGAATTCCAGCCGCTGACCGTGCACTGGCCGAGGTTATTGGTGCCGTCTGCGGTCACAGTGGCTGTTCCCGTGACCGCGACCGAGGTGCCGCCCAGCACGTTGACGGTGAAAGTGACCGGGGCATTCACAGTGGAGGGATTCAGCGAAGAAAGGACCGTGGTGGTCGTCGACGCCGATCCGATTGACAGCGACAGCGTGCCGATGGTGGAGAGGTAGTTCGCATCGCCGGAGTAAGTGGCGATGATTGCGTGGCTGCCGCCGGTGAGGGACGAAACGTTGCAGGTGGCCTGATAAATGTACACCGTGCCGGTCACGCTGATGGGCTGCGCGGTGCAGGTGCTGATGTTGGTTCCGTTGTCGCTGAAGGCGACGGTGCCCCCTGGCGTGATGGCGAGCGGGTTCGGGAAGGTAATGGCTGCGGTGTAGGTGACCGGATTGTTGGGCGTCGGCGCAGCCGGGTTGGCGGTGACGGTCATGGTAGAGCTTGCCTTCGACACAGTGACCGTAGTGGGCGTGCTGTTAGGGCTGGAGTTGTAAGACGGGTCGCCCAGGTAGGTCGCAAGGATATCAGAGTGTGTGCCGGCGCTGAGCGCTGACGTGGTGCACATGGCCGTCGCGGTGCCGGTTGCCGTGGAGAAACTGACGCCCAGGGAGCTGCAGTTGGTAATGGCAGTTCCCGAATCGGAGAACGATACGTTGCCAGTCATCGCCACGATGTTGGCGGTGGAGACTTCATTCGAGCTCACGTTCGCCGTGATGACGGCGGTAAGGGTGACCGACTGATCGACGTTGGAGGTGGACGGGGAGGGCGACACGCTGGCGCGGGTAGCGGCCATGCCGACGGTCACCGGGAAGTTGGCGCTCTGCGCGCTGGCGGCGTAGGTCGCGTCGCCGCTGTAGGTGGCGGTGATGTTCTGCCCGCCGACCGAGAGCCCGGCGGCGTCTGTGCATGTGGCCACGCCGGTGCTGGTGTTCACGGCCTGCGCGGTGCAGCCTGTGATGGCGGCTCCGCCGACAGAGAAGGACATGGTGCCCGCAAATGGCCCAACCGACGTGCCGGAGCTTGGAGCCACCGTGGCGCTAATGGTCGGAGTCTGATCCACTGTGGGCGCGGACGGCGCAACGGAGGTTACCGTGACCTTGGTGGCGGCTTTGCTCACGGTCACCGGGAAGTTGGCGCTCTGCGCGCTGGCGCTGTAGTTCGCATCGCCGGTGTTGTAGGCCGCGGTGATGTTCTGCGAGCCGGCGGCGAGTCCGGCGGCGTCGGTGCACGAGGCCGCTCCGGTGGTGGTGTTCACGGTCTGCGCGGCGCAGGCGGAGATGGCGGTTCCACCGACGTAGAAGGCCATGGTGCCAGCAAAGGGAACTATTACGGAGCCAGTGCCGGGCGCGACCGTTGCGGTGATGGTCACCGACTCATCCACGGTGGGCGTGGTGGGCGAGATGGAGTTCACAGTAACCGCGGTGCTGGCCGGCAGGATGGTCTGGCCTACTGACGCACTCTGCGCGCTGGCGCTGTAGTTCGGGTCGCCCGAGTTGTACTCCGCGGTGATGGCATGGGGACTGCCGCTGGCGGTCAGAGCCGAGGTCTGGCAGCTCGCTGTTGCGTTCTCGTCTGTCGCGTTGTTGGTCGTGGCCTCCGCGCCGCAGCCGGTGATCGCGGCTCCGTCGCTAAAGAAGGCGATGGTTCCTGAAAATGGCACAGCGTCGTTGGTCGTAACTGTGGGAGTCGTGGCGGGAGCCACCGTAGCTGTCAGGGTGACTTGCTGGTCGACCGTGCCGGTGGTGGTCGAGCCCACGGTCACCGCTGTGTTGGCCGGGGAGATGGTCTGGGCCTGGTCGGCGGCGGAGGCATTGGCGGCGTAGTTC
>JBAUCP010000457.1:0-5818 GCA_049677625.1 Occallatibacter sp.
GGCATTTATTAAGCGAGCTTTGGAGACGCTGCACTAATATGCGGCGATGCCGGTGAGGTGTTGGCCGAGGATGAGCGTGTGGATGTCGTGCGTGCCCTCGTAGGTCTTTACGGACTCGAGATTCATCATGTGGCGCATGATGGGGTAATCCTCTGTGATGCCGTTGGCGCCGAGGATGTCGCGGGCCATGCGCGCGGTTTCGAGAGCCATCCACACGTTGTTGCGCTTGGCCATGGAGATGTGCTGATGGCCCACTTTGCCCGCGTCTTTGAGACGGCCGACATGGAGCGAGAGCAACTGGGCTTTGGAGATTTCCGTGGCCATCCAGACAAGTTTCTCCTGCACGAGTTGATGGCTGGCGATCGGCTGCCCATGGAATTGTTTTCTGATTTTGGAGTAATTCAGTGCCGTGTCATAACACGCCATTGCCGCGCCGATGGCGCCCCAGCCGATGCCGTAGCGTGCCTGGTTGAGGCATAGGAGCGGACTCTTGAGGCCGGCTGCGCCGGGCAACATGCTGGACTCGGGCACGCGCACATCCTGAAGCGAGAGGCCGCTGGTGACGGAGGCACGCAGAGACCACTTGCCGTGCACATCGCGGGCAGAGAAGCCGGGGCGGTCGGTTTCGACCAGGAAGCCGCGGACGCTTTTGCCAGAGTTGGCGTCGGAGTTGGGACCGTCTGCCTCTTCGCCTTCTAGCTTGGCCCAGATGAGGGCGACATCGGTGATGGAGCCGGAGGTGATCCACATCTTTTCGCCGTTGAGGATGTAGTCGGAGCCGGAGCGGCGGGCGCGGGTGGTCATGCCTCCAGGGTTTGATCCGAAGCCGGGCTCGGTGAGTCCGAAGCAGCCGAGTTTTTCGCCGCTGGCGAGTGCGGGCAGCCAGGTGTTTTTCTGCTCGTCGGAGCCGAAAGTGTAGATGGGATACATGACCAGCGCCGACTGCACGCTGACAAAGCTGCGCAGACCGGAGTCGCCGCGCTCCAGCTCCTGCATCACCAGCCCGTACTCGACGTTGGACATGCCGGCGCAGCCGTAGCCGGTGAGGGTAGCGCCGAAGAAGCCGAGCTCGCCCATGAGCGGGACGAGCTCGCGCGGGAAGCGGTCTTCACGAAAGCAGGCTTCTATGATGGGGATGATGTTGTCGTCGACGAAGCCGCGCGCGGTGCGGCGGACGAGGAGCTCGTCTTCGCTGAGGCTGGAGTCGAGATGGAGAAAATCGAAGCCCTGGAATCTGGCGGCCATTGCTTACCTGCTTCAGAGGCAAGGCTAGCAGATTGGGTGGGGAGTCTGGTGTGCGTTGGGGTTCGTGCTTTCCCACCCTTTCCGCGAAAAACGCGGAAAGGATGGGGCACCTGGCGGGTCAGCGAGTCAGCGAGTTAGCGTCCGCTGCGGCGGACGTTCGCGAGTTTGCGAGTTAGCTAGTCATGCTAGTTGCCAGGGGGCGCGGTAGGGGCGCGTCAGCAGGGCTGTGGCTTCTGAATCGCTTTCGATGGTTTCTTCGGCTACGTTCCAGTGGAGCTTGCGGCCGGTGAGCATGGAGATCAGGCCGAGATGGCCGGGGATGGTGGAGTGGTGCGCGGTCTCGACGGGCGTGATGGTGGGCTTGCGCGATTTTACGCAGTCGAGGAAGTTGCGGCGGTGCTCAGCTGACTCGTAGAGCTTGATCTTGCGCAGGTCGTCAGGCAACTGATCCATCTTGACCCAGTCCTGGTTGGAGGCGTCAAAGCCGCTGCGATCGACCCAGACCCAGCCGTCGGTGCCGATCCACTTGGTGCCCATGTTGATGGCGCCTGAGCCGCCGGCGATGGTCATGCGCACATCGACGGGATAGCCGGTGACCTCTTTGCGATAGAGGCATTCGATGTTGTACTTTGTCGCCGTGTTCCAGAGCGCGTTGGGCGCGGGGAAGTCGCCGCGGCCTTCCACCTCGGAGGGTCCGGTGGAGTCGAAGCCGAGGCCCCAGTGGGCGATGTCGCCGTGGTGGCCGATCCAGTCCATGAGCTGGCCGCCGCCGGTGTTGTAGTTCCAGCGCCAGTTTTTGTTGACGCGTGCTTCGATGTAGGGCTCCATCTTGGAGGGGCCGATCCATGTTTCGTAATCGAGATCGGGCGGAGGGTCGGTGACGGCGAGATTCCAGGCGGGCGATCCGGGGAGGATGAGCGAGGGATCGGTGATTTTTTCGGGCAGCGTGGCGAGCTTGGCCAGCAGCGCGGGCTCGGTGCCGGCGAAGTCGTGATGGCCGCCGGGAAGGCCGACTTCAACGCGGACGACGTTGCCGATGAGGCCGTTGCGGACGATCTCCGCGGCTTTATGAAAGGGCGCCTCCGAGCGCTGCCAGGAGCCGGTCTGCCAGATGATGTTGTTCTGCTTCGCTGCGCGGACGATGCCCTGCTGCTCGCGGATGGTGCGGGCCAACGGCTTTTCGCCGTAGATGTCTTTTTTGCGGTTGGCGGCCGCGGTGGCGACGAGCTCATGCCAGTGGTCGGGGACGGCGATCATGACGGTGTCGATGTCGTCACGGGCGAGCAATTCGCGGTAGTCATGGTAGGCGCGGCAGTCCTGGTTGCCGTATTTGGTGTTGATGGTGTCGACGGCGGTTTGGAGCGTGAGCTTGTCGAGGTCGCAAGCGGCGACCACCTGGCAGTCGTCCTGCTCGAGGAAGACTTTGGTGTTGGCGGGGCCCATCATGCCCCAGCCGATGACGCCCATGGTGATGCGATTGGAGGCGGCGGCGCGGCCGGCGCGGGCAAGTCGGCTGCGGGACAGGAGCGCGACGGCGCCTGCGGCTTTGATGAAGTTGCGGCGGGTGACAGGTGAGAGCGAAGCGGGAAGGGATGGGCGGATGGTCATGGATGCCTCCGGGGCTCGGGATTGTGCGCGATGATTACGAGCCGGTGTGCGAGCGGAACTTTTTTGCAGGGGAAGTCTAGCACGGGAGGCTTGGCGGATGCGTCATCGTCCTTCAGTTCGCCACACCACTCGCGCAGCTCACGAAAAGAATGTATGGTGTTTGGCATGCTGGTGTCAGGCGCTGCAAATGGTTGAAGGTGATAGAGCACTTCAGGAGCCTTGGAAATGAAGCGGACAAACTGGAATCGCAGGGACTTTTTGAAGGCCGGGATTCAGATCGCCGGCGTGGCTGGGGTTGCAGGCAACATGAGTCTTGAAGCGGCGGCCGAAGCTGGTAGGACCGTCTCCCCATCGGGCAATCCGGTTTCACCGGCCGGCGGGTTGACCAGATTCGAGGGCGAGACCTTGTCTCGCGTTGCCTATCCGCTGGGAGGCATCGGTGCGGGCATGATTTGTCTCGAGGGGACCGGGGCACTCTCGAACGTCTCTATTCGCAACCGGCCAGACCTGTTCAATGAGCCCTGCGTCTTTGCCGCGCTTGCCGTGCAAGGGCCCAAAGCAACCGCTCGCGTGCTCGAGGGGCGGGTGCCGGGCTGGAAGATATTCGGCATGCCGAACAGCGGCCTGGGTGAAGGAGACCATGCCTATGGATTACCTCGCTTCAGAGATGCGAGCTTTGCCGCACGCTTCCCCTTCGGAACGGTATCGCTGAGCGATCCGGATATGCCCGTGACGGTAGAAGTGACGGGCTGGAGTCCCTTCACGCCGGGCGACGCAAACAACTCCAGTCTTCCTGTCATCGCTTTGGAATACCGGTTCACTAACCTCACCGATGAAGCCGTCGATGCGGTCTTTTCCTTCAATGCCAAGAACTTTCTTCCGTCAGGTGACGCTCAACATGACCATCCTCAAGCGGTTCGCAGGCTTGACGGGGGCTTTATTCTCTGGACCGGCGGAACGCAAGCGAAGCCTTGGGAAGAAGCGACATTCGCCGTGGCGACAAGCGAACCCGCCGTAAAGGTCAACTACGCCTGGTTCCGGGGCGGCTGGTATGACGCCCTCTCCATGGCCTGGAAGGATGTTGCGGACGGCGCCGCATTCGACCGTCCGCCGGTTGCCTCGAACGAACCGCCTGCGCCCGGTGCAACGCTGTTTGTTCCGTTTAAATTATTGCCGCGAGAGGATCGCACGATCGCATTGCGTATGTGTTGGTATTCGCCGCGTACTCATCTGCGCCGCGGAGCAGCGGGAGCGCCGGATGAAAATGAGATCGGTCCAGACGATGCAACGTATCGGCCCTGGTATGCCGATCGGTTTCCCGATATCGAGGCTGTCGCAAAATACTGGAACGATCACTATGCGGAGCTGCGCGCCCGCACCAAAACTTTTAGCGAAACATTTTACGACTCTACTTTACCGCCAGAAGTGGTGGATGCTGTCGCATGCAATCTCTCGATTCTCAAATCTCCGACCGTGCTGCGGCAGACTGACGGAAAGTTCTGGGCCTGGGAGGGCACAGCGGATGACGTAGGCAGTTGTGCCGGATCTTGTACGCATGTGTGGAACTACGCGCAAGCTGTGCCGCACCTGTTTCCCGAACTTGAACGGAGTCTGCGCGAAACCGAATTCGGCCCCGACCAGGATGAGCAGGGTCACCAGCAATTTCGAGCGGCGCTTCCTATCCGCCCGATTGGCAATTACTTCTATGCTGCCGCAGACGGACAACTCGGCGGAATCATGAAGATCCATCGGGAGTGGCGCATCAGCGGAAATACAGAATGGCTGCGAGGCCTTTGGCCGAAGGTGAGGAAGAGTCTCGACTATTGCATCGAGACCTGGGATCCCAGACATAAAGGATGGATCGAAGAGCCCCACCACAATACCTACGACATCGAGTTTTGGGGTCCAACCGGCATGTGCACCAGCATTTACCTCGGGGCGCTTCATGCCGCCGTCCTTATGGGAACAGCGCTCGGCGATGAAGTGACTCTCTACGGCTCACTTTATGAGAGCGGACGCAAGCGCATGGAGGCCGACCTTTTCAATGGCGAGTATTTTATCCAGAAGATTGAATGGAAGAACCTGCGAGCGAAGAACCCCGCCGAGTTTCGCGATTATGGCGGAACCTATTCTCCTGAAGCGCGCGAGTTGCTCGAGAAAGAAGGTCCCAAATATCAATATGGAAGCGGCTGCCTCTCTGACGGCGTGCTCGGCGCCTGGTTTGCAATGGTCTGCGGTCTGGACCCTGTTCTGGATGACGAGAAAGTTGCCAGCCATCTTGGCTCCGTGCATCGCTACAACCTGAAGAAAGACTTGTTGCACCATGCGGATCCGCAGCGGCCGGGCTATGCACTGGGCGCCGAGGGCGGACTTCTGCTATGCACGTGGCCCAAGGGAGGAGCCCTCTCGCTGCCATTCGTCTACTCAAACGAGGTCTGGACGGGTATTGAGTACCAGGCAGCTTCGCACATGATTGCGAGCGGACTTGTGCAAGAGGGGCTCGATATCGTGCGCACCTGCGCAGCACGTTACGATGGCCGGGTACGCAATCCGTTCGATCAATATGAATGTGGACACTGGTATGCCCGCGCAATGTCTTCCTACGCGCTTCTGCAGGCATTCACCGGAGCCCGCTATGACGCGGTCTCGAAGACGCTCTATTTGAAACCGGCCATTCCGGGGGATTTCCGCTCCTTCTTGTCGACGGCAACAGGATTCGGAACAGTGGGCGTGAAAAACGGCAAGCCTTTCCTCGAAGTGACGTCAGGAAACATCCCATACCAAAAGATCGAATACAGCGCCGCTTGAGCGTCCGGCGCGGGCGAATCGGCTGCGGTGCGGGTGTAGCGAGCCTGATGCCAGCGGAACTTTTTGCGCCGGAAGTCTGGCACGGCGGGGCTGGAGGGTGCGCCTCGGGTCATGGTGTAGGTTCTGGATCGGCGACAACCAGGCATTACCCCATTCC
>JBAUCP010000458.1:0-2757 GCA_049677625.1 Occallatibacter sp.
GAGAATCCTCCTTCTCTGCGAACCAAACTACCCCGGCGGCCACAAAAGCTGGTACTGCCGCACGCGGAAGCGTCCGCCGCCGCAGCGGCTTCGTTCAAGTCGGCTATGCTGAAAATGTACCCGAGGAGAATATTGCTTGCCCGCATTCGAACACCACGTCTTTGTCTGCCATAATACCCGCCCCGCCGATGCGCCGCGGCCCTCCTGCACGGCCGATGGAAAAAGCGAGCTGCACACGCAGTTGCAGCAGTTGACGAAAGAGGCCGGGCTGGGCGGCAGGGTGCGGATCAACAAATCCGGCTGCCTGGACCAGTGCGAGCACGGGCCCACGGTGGTTGTGTATCCCGAGGCGGTCTGGTACGGGAATGTGAAGCCCGAGGATGCGGCGGAGATTGTCGCGGAGCATCTGGTGGGCGGCCGGCCAGTGGAACGGCTGCGCATTGCCGACGGGTGCCTGAACACGAAGAGCTGCCCGCACCGGGGGTGAGACGCGTGGGCTGCGGTCCTTGAATGGCGCAACGATTCAAGGTGGGGCGATCGCTATAAAAAGCTGTAAAAGACTGTAGATATCCCACCTTAACCGATGCGCAAAGTGCGCGCCTCGGCGAAGGTGGGGCACCCATCCGTTGGCTTCAGGAGGGCTTAGTTGCCTTCGTGTGCACGATGACAATCTGCGTCTTGCCGCTATTGTCCGAAGAACTCGCATTGATTGTGACCACGACGGATTCCTGCTGGTTCTTGTTCAACGTGAGCACCGAGCCGTTCGGGGTGTCATAGGAAGCGGCGTTACTTCCGAACCTGCTCTTGTAAAAGGCAAGGACCTGATCTTTCGAGTCAGAGGTGAGGTAGACGGCAGTCACCATGGTGCCGGTGGGCAGGGACATCCGCATGCCGCCTTTGCCGGACTGCGCGCCGGGGTAAATGTCGGTGCCGAGGTCGGATGGAGTGAAGGATTCTTCCGCGTTTGCGCCGATTTTACCTAGCGGGGTGGTCACGGTGACGTCGTTGCCGGCCCCTGAAACATGGATGGAGTGCGCAACACGCCAGACGAAGAACCCGAATGCACCCGCGCCCAGAATGCCCAGCCCTACAAACACGGCAATGATGATCAGTACGATCTTGAGCGCGCTGCTGCCCGACTTGGGCGGCGCCACACCTGGTTGGAAGGCAGGGGCGGCCGCGGCTAAGGGCGCGCCGCATGCGGCGCAGAATTGCGTACCAGGGGAAAGTGCAGCTCCACATTTTGCACAGAAGCCAGCCACAATGATTCTCCTTTTCGGCGAATTTTCCCAGGGAAGTTGTTTTCCAAGTATTTGAGAATACGAAACTATACATCAGGCCAGCAGGACAAGTCGCTCTTTTTCACCTGGCTCTTTTTCATCAGGATCGAGCGCAGGTAATCGTGCCAAGGGAGGAGTTCGGGTGGGTGATCGGGTGGCAAAAGGCTGTAGATAGCGATATCCCACCTTAGCCGATGCGCATAGGGCGCGCATCGGCGAAGGTGGGGCACCTGCAGTCCCGGCGAAGGTGGGGGCACCCGGCACTCGGCCCCTGACCCCTGAAACCTGATCCCTGAAACCCGAAAACCTGCCTTACCCGGTGTACATCAAGCGGCTCAATGGGTTATCCTGAACCTTCACTCATGATCTTTTCCCGCGACTACATTGGGTATCTCGCTCGCCGCACGGTCAAGCACCTCATCGACGCCAAGCTGATCACCACCAGCGACATGAAGGTGACGGAGGAGCGCGTGAATGCGTCGTTGCTCGACGAGCTCTCGCTCGAGGACCGCATCAACGAAGAGGTCCGCGTGATCCTCGAAGCCTACTCCGACGAGATGCGCAAGTCGGGCGCGCAATACGCCGAGATGTTCAAGAAGGTGAAGACCGAGCTGGCGAAGAAGTACAAGGCGGTGCTATGAGGATCAGCCGCGACAAGCTCAACAAGCTGGCCCACACGGTGGCCGACACGCTGGCCGAGGTAGATCAGGTTGGATTCCTCGAGGACCGCAACACCATCCGCCAGGAAGCGCGCAAGGCGCTCGAAGAGCTGCTCAACGAGGAAGCGAAGATCGACACATCGGCGCGGCTGAAGATCGCCAACCAGCGCAAGATCATCCTCGAGGGCTCGCAGGAGTGGGAGATCCTCTATCGCAAGTACTACAACGAGGAAGTGCGCAAGCTGGGAATTTGAACGGGGTTCAAGGCCCTCCCTGCTTGGCCGCCACGGCGGCCCGTGCATTGGCCGGAGCCGGGATTTTTGTTAAAATAAGCAAGTGGCCATTTCCGGCCGCTTCCCCCCAAAGTGTGGCGCTATCGTCTAGGGGTTAGGACGTGAGATTCTCAATCTTAAAACCCGGGTTCGATTCCCGGTAGCGCTACCAGTCAAGACACGCTAAAGCCCGCTAATTCAGCGGGCTTTTCCTTTGTCTGGAAAACGTCCTAACGCGTAGTGGTGGCACAAAGCGCGAAATCTGTGGCACAACCTGTGGCACAGGCGTCGAGACTCTCTTTCGGCTTCCAGGCTTGGCATTACCGATATCGCCGGACTAGAATGTTACTTGCACTCCTGCCATCGTCGGAATTGGAAGCTGGTGGATCGTATGTTTTTCGATCTTTTCCGGTATATGGCTAGAAGCGTCTTCGGCGGGCTGTCTGCCACGCTTCTGGAAAGAGCGGCGTAACAACTCAGTCGCAGGCAGGAGGCCACAAAGGATTCCGCCTAAAATGCTTATAACTACCATTGCCATATTGCTGG
>JBAUCP010000459.1:0-7789 GCA_049677625.1 Occallatibacter sp.
TGCATTGTTTGGCCCGCCCTTCTCACCAGCGGTCGCGCAACGTCAACAGTGGGGCACGGTGGAGGTTCAATGACCGGTAGGATCGATGAAGACCAAAGAAGCGCGGGCGGCGGCCTAACCCGTCGCACATTCCTTGGTCAGAGTACGGCTGTGATCGCTGGTGCTGTCGTTAGCGCTAACGGCGGAGAGGCTCTTGGAGCTTTGTCCAGCAGCGATTCGAGCGTGCCTGTTTTGTTACGCGCTTCTGACGCCGTCAAGCCGGGCCAACTGTTCTCGGTGAACGGTGAATGGCTGAATTCGGCGAATCTCGAGGTGCTGGTGTCTGCGAGAGAGGGTAAAACGCCCCCGAAGAATGTCCTGACAGCGTCAATCGTTCAAACCGACGATCAGGGTCATTTTGTGGTTGCGACACTGCCGCCGCAACTGGCGCCTGGCATTTTTCATGTCTGGGTTAAGAATGGCGCGGGCTCGAGCGCGCCGATTGTCATTAACCAGCCGCGTCCATTGTTCCTCTCTGAGTTTGAGGCTTGGGCAGGACAACAAATTAAGATTGTCGGGCGAAACTTCGATCCTGGTGAGTACGGCGCGCAAGGAGTGCCTCGCGTACGCCTGGCGAACGGAACCGACTACCGTGAGGCGAGCGTCGTGAAGCACAATCCGTATGCGATTACGATTACCGTTCCCGCTGTAGAAACCACGAGATACTGGGCAGAAGTATCTACCGATGGTGCAACATGGTGGCGGATGCCTTTGGACGAACATCTGGACGTAGTTCCGGTCGGCAAGGACCCTCTAGGTCTGGGCGTGGCCTGGGCTGACCACTTCAATTGGAGCCGTGCTTTCAACGTTGCGGATCACGGCGTACCCACGACTGGCGGCGTCGACGTTACCGCGCAGGTTCAGGCAGTGGTGGATGCGATTAAGGCGGCTGGCGGTGGAGTAGTGTATTTTCCCGAAGGTGAATTCCGGTTGTCTGGAATCGCGCTTCCAGCCAGCGTCGTTCTCCTCGGTGCGGGAGTGAACAAGAGCAAGCTGATCTCGACCGCAGTTGGTGGCAACTTCATCAATTCCAGTGGCGATGGCGCCAAGTATGGACGCCAAGGTATCTCTCATCTGACGGTCGAACTGGAAGATCCCGATATTCGGCCTGACACGTTCTTCTGGCTGGGTGAGCAGTGGGGCCAGAACAACAATGTCAATGACCTCACGGTACGGACGGCATCGGAGCTCTTCGTTAAAAACGTAAATCTGAACTATGCGTTGGTTCCGCCACCAGTGACCAGTGGACAGAGGGGCGTCGGCATCGAATGGATTGCCAAAAGCCGCGCGCTTTGCGAGGACTGCAAATTCGTCGGCTACTGTGCGGTGCCCTATATCAACTACATCACCAATTACTAC
Organism: Occallatibacter sp.; assembly: GCA_049677625.1. Classification (GTDB taxonomy): domain Bacteria; phylum Acidobacteriota; class Terriglobia; order Terriglobales; family Acidobacteriaceae; genus Telmatobacter. The sequence goes on from JBAUCP010000459.1 coordinate 1,399, forward strand.
ACAGTAAAGCGAAACTATTTTGAATTTTGCACTGGCGTTATCGTAGACAGTGGATCACGGTGCTTCTATGAAGACAACAGGGTCGTTGGTCAGCGCCGGCATGCACGTTCAACCGACGATCTCCATGGCCTTTTTGCCCGTGACCGGGTTTACATGGCGAACAATGTGGTTGAGGGCGTAGGAAGCTTGGGCGATAACAACGATGGGGAGGCGCTGTGCGTAGAAGTCCCGAACGCCAATTTCAACTGCGGCAGCGTCACCGCCGCAAGCGTCACCACGCTAAGGGTCAATCCTCAAGTACCGCTAGTGGCTCCGCTGGTTTACTTCGGCTACCTGGCGGTTGCGATCGTGGACGGTCGTGGTCTTGGCCAATTGCGCAGGGTCACAAATGTCGACTCGACCAACAACCTGTTGACCATTAGTGCGCCTTGGGGTGTCGTTCCCGACACTACGAGCGTCTTCACTCTTATGCTTCCGCTCGAGCAGGTCACCTACTACCGTAACTCGATTCGCGACTGCTGGAAGGGCTTGTGGTTCTTCGGCAATACATACGACTCGGTTCAGGCGGAGAACACCAGCACGGATAGTGAAGGAATTTTCATGTGGACCGAGCGGAACCCCGGCGCCCTAATTCCGGGGTACTTCGCCCGCATCGCTCGCAACAAAATAGTGGGCATTTCTCCGAAGAGCCGGCATGGCGGAATCAGCTGTTATACAGGCCAATTCGACCAGAACGGCGCCAATCACAGAACCCTGGCTTATGGATTCGAGGCGCTCGACAACACCATCTCAGGTGTTCCCAACTCGGTGCCCATAGACGCAACTGAGGCCCCGCCTTATTCCGGGCTTACTGTGATCGCGGCTCCCGTCCCAAGCTCGTTCCGTACCCGTAACCCTGTAGCCGGGTTCGGTAAGAACACGATCTTATCCCGCAACCAGCTCACTAAGCTGACGACAGGTGTTACCATCGATCACTCGCTCTACGGAACCCTTGTCGCGAATAACACCTATACTGCGACCGTTACAACATTTCTCCAGAATCAAGGTGGGAACCTCGACACGATGGTGTTCAACAATAAACAGGTGTGAGCCGAAAGGAACCTGGCGCAAGCCAACTGGTTGCCAGAGCACACACGAAATGTACGGACCGTACATGCCATAAATCACGGCACGCGCGGTCCCTGCGCAAGAAACGCTGCCCCGGCGCCCTGCGCATCACTCTCTCGGGCCGCCAGGAATCAGGGAGTGATTTATTGGAGCACAATGTTGGAAGATTGACTGGCCTGAATCCTGATAGTGGTCAGGGAGCCAAATCGGTCATGCCCACTCGCCCAGACGCTATCACTGCCGATAGTGGAGGACTGGCTCAGAGGCTTTCCATCCACAAGAACGACCTTCGCGGCTATGCCGTGAACACGGACCGCATAGAACCGCAGAGCCGGCTGAAAAGTTCCCGATGGTTTCTCGAATGTCAGAGTAACAGATCCCTTACCGGAGGATACCTCGATTGGCTGACGGTAATAAGTTCCGTGCTCATAGGAGTAAGTCATTCCGTCGTCATCATAGTAGACAAAATGGCTTGGTTTGGGAGCGGGGAAGATGTCCAACGTAATCTCTGCTACAGGGTGCTGATTCACATAGTCCTGAGTTGGCTGCGACGGAATAATGGCTCCAGCGCGCACAAATATGGGTATGTCCTTCCAGGTAGCGGTATCTACCTTGTAATCGAGGGTTTGAGCGCCCTCAAAGCGTGTGCCGCGCGCATAGTCGTACCAAGTACCGGCAGGCAGGTATACCTGATGCACAGAAGCTCCACGAGAAACCACAGGCGAAACGAGCAGTGAGTCGCCGAACATCCACGACGAGCCATCATTTGCCACATGCGCATCATCGGGGAACATCCAGAACAGTGGGCGCACAACGCCAACCCCGGTCTCTGTCGCGATTCGTTCGCATGAATATATGTAAGGCAATAGCTGATACCGTAATTGAATAGCGTGCGTTGCCGCAGCCTCGGCGATGGGACCGTAGACCCATGGCTGACGCTTTTCCATCAAAGTGCCGTGAACACGGAAAATAGGAACGAAGGCAGCAAATTCCATCCATCGCGCGTAGTTTTCGGGCGAAGGGTGTCCGAAAAAGCCCCCCGTATCCATGCTCCAGTGCGGTTCTCCCAAATCCAAGGTCGCCAACATGCGCATCCGCTGATCCTGCATACTTTCAAAGCCTGTCTCAATGTCTCCTGACCACTCTGCGTAGCCGTAACGCTGCGCTCCTAAGTAGTAGTTTCGATTGATGGACCAAACGCGCAAATTGGAGTACCCCCGTTGACCGTCATAGAGCATTCTTCCCATGTTTAAAAATTGGAAGTTGTTGAAGTCATAGATATCACCGCTGTCTGGCCAATTAGGGTAAGTATGATCGGCCTCGTCGTTCCACCAAGCTATTATGCCCGCATCGAAGGCGGGTTCGAGATGCTTCCAATACCAGGTGCGCGTCTCGGGATTGCCAAAATCCAGATCGCGCGCCGTCGGGGAATCCCTCAATGGAGGTTCACCTGGATACCATAAGCCGTGTGCCTCTGCATACGCGGCTGCCTCGTGCATCTCGGTAGTGCTGCCCGTCTTATAAACCAACACGCGAGGCTTAAGGATGCCGGCGATCTTGACCCCTTCAGCGCGCATTTCTCTTGCGAACTCGCCGCTCGCACCGTCAGGGAACTTATTCGGAGCGGAGCTCTCGGGCGATGAGGTGCTGTTCCAACGCCATTCACCGTAGTTGTCCTCACCCCACGCCTTCCAGTCGTAGTCCAAAATAAAGGCGTCGATTGGAATGTGCTTCGCCCGATAGGTGGCTACTATCTGCTTAATCTCAGTTTCATCCGATCCCCACTGACTGTTGAGGAATCCCAAAGTCCACTTTGGCGGCATGGGAGGCCGTCCGGTGAGGACGCTGAGTCCTGCCATAACGTCCATGGGCCGGCCTGCAATCACGAAATACTCGATGTCGTCTCGCGAGCCGTTACTAAATTCGACGCTTCCATCCTCGGTAAAGAATTCACCGCCGTCGGAGTCGATCAGAACCCCATAGCGGGTGGTGAAGAACCATGGCGCGCCGGCCTCTCCCTGAGCGCCGGCCGCTATCTCCCCTCCGTTGTTTCGAAGCAGGCCTCCGCCATTGTCAAGTCTGTCGAGGCCGTGCATTCCATAGATATCTTCGCCAAACATGTGATGAAGAACCGCGCGATGAGAGCGCGCCTCTCCGAACGGATCATCTTGTTCTACTAGCAACCTTCCAGCTTCGTCATGCACGGATATGGCTAGCGAAGAACTATCGGATATCGAAACAGATATGTTCGCGGACCGCATAACGGTTGACTCGTTTCCAGCGCGAACAGAGAAATCCTGTACGACGCCTGCCGTCAAAGCCGGATCAAGCACAAGCGTCCGCGGGCTCTTCTTTCCATCTGGCTGCACGTCGACCCGCAGAATATTCCCCGCAATCATCTCCACATCGATGGTGCCAGGACCGGCAACGATGTGCACGCCATGAACCGTCTCGGTAATGTTCAGGTTCTTAGAAGCAACTTGCGCCCAAACCGGCATCACGGCTACAGCCAGCACCGCCAGTGTTGCCCCAAGCTTCGCGGGGAGCATTGGAGCGCGGCGCGATTTAGATTGATACCGCGCAAGCTGCCTGAATCCAAATTCACTCATGATTGTGATTCACCTCGGTCATGTGATGTTTTTTGTCCGACCACTTGAGAATGCGACGTTCTCATTGTCGGCCGTTGCGAGATAGGGCGTCCTCACCGTCCTAACCGATACGCAACCATTCCGGCTTGTCCATATTCGTCTTGGTGGAAGGGTCATGCCTTCCCAAGGGGAGGCTCTCTGCGTTGTGGATTGTTCAAAGGTTCTGACCATGTGACTCTCAGGCTTCAAGCAAAGATACCTCTCGGACTTGCGCTGCTCCAGATCCCACTCCTCTTACGAGAAGCGTCTTCAGTTCCCAGGGCGCAAGAGCGACGGTTTGATCAAGCTTAAGAACAGCACTCTTCAGAGTGGCTTGAGTTGACTGGCCGGCGCGTTCTTGCAGTCGGATGATTGTGCCGTCTTCGATATGTTCCGCGCGCTTGATGGCCAATACCCAGACATTGCTGGGCATGATTTCAAGGAACGACTGCTCCTGAGGCTCTGTGCCATTATGACGGGAATCAATCACGTATTGTGCAGGCGACTGCACTTCTTCTGCACGGCGATCAAGCGAGAATCGCGAGTAATCGCCCTTGCCTCCCAGAAGCCAGAACTTTCGCTCCTGCCTGCCCTGATCCTGCCATGCAGTCGTATCATCGCGCCTGAGTTGTGCGGGATCGTGGCGCGCAAAAGGTGCGGATCGGATAAGGACTGTGCGGAAGAGTCCGTTTAAACAATCGCAACTGTAGGTTGAATTGTTGATCAGCGCTACTGTGTAGTCCTCATTGCCGATTTGTCCTTGCACTGCGGCCCAATCCTGGTATGGTTCCTCCTGACCATTCGTGTGTCGTTCAAGTATCTGGCCCGGCACTTTTGCAAATATGCGGGGAGAAGTCAGCGCGGTTGGGAGTTCGAGCTTGAGGATCTGTTCGTGCTCGTGCCAGTCGATGACAAATCGAAGCTCGACGACGTCGATTCCGGCAAATTGAACGATGTCGAGGGCTATCTCAGAGCTCATCCATCGCGCGCGCTGGCGGGTAATGCGGGCCACCGGACCATCTTCGACCGTAATCGAAGAGATAAAGGATGGCCGGCCCACCTCCTCGCGAAACTGATCTACGCCGTGGGCCCATGTGTCGCTGGTGTCGCTGATAGCCACCAATCCGAGAGGCCCTGAAAGCAGTTCCTTACCATCCTCGGCCAATAGGGAGGAGATCCCGAACCCTGTCTCCGATACCTTGAAGAAATCGCCGTATTTCTCCGGAGGTGGAGCTTCATTATGAGCCAGTTCAAAGACCTTGTAGCCACACGGCGGCAGATCGACCCACGCGGAAAGGCGAGGATAATATTCAATGATGCCCTCGTTCGGGCTCCACTGAACTGGAACCTTAACGCCGTCATCAGACAACAGGTGTGTGATCGACTGTTCGTCTGTGGGCTGCACTCCCGCAACATATTCAACGAATGCTTTCCGCTTCCAGGGAAGAGGGTTAAAGAGAAAGACAGCGCCCTCGTTCACGGCATGCAGGTCTACGCTCCTGGCTATTACCTCGAGAGCTTCAATCCGGGATGTTTGCGCAATGTCGCAGGCGGAGCCGACGCTGTCGCGTGCATCTTGATAGTCAGAGTAAAGTGCGGTACCCGCCAACAAATCATGGAACTGGCCAAAGAGGGTCTTCCACCACGCTTCGGAATACCCCTCGGCTGGATACGGATGGCTCACCAGGCGATTTGCAGTCAACGAAATCGTTTCGGCTTCCACGAGCCATCGTTCAGCTCGCCTGTTCAGGATCTTTCCTTCGCCATATGCCGAATAGCAGCCGCGCGCATGGTGCTCGAGTTCACCCTTGATCACCGGCAAGGATGCGAATGCAGGAGACTTCTCGGCGACAGCAAAGAAACTCTCAAGCGTGCTCCATCGAAGCTCCGGCAAGCTGGGGTCCTTGCGCATCTCCAGAATCTTCCGTATCTGTTCCTTGGTAGCTGCACCGCCGTGGTCTCCAACACCAAAGAGAAAGGCTGCATCATCGAATCCCGGAGCGAATGCCTCTTTGAGTCTGGGCCGAATTACATCTGTATCGCCGTTATAGCTTCCCGAGATCCTCAGCGCCAGGACCCGTGACCCGTCAGGACCTTCCCACCAGAACATTACCGGAAGATGCATCTCCGCTTCCGCGGGCCGGGAAAAGACGTAATAGCCATAGCCAGCATGCTTCAAGATAGTTGGCAGGCCGGCACCGTGACCAAATGAATCGATGTTGTAACCGATCTTGACGTCTGTTCCCAAGGCGCGCTTGAAATATTCCTTTCCCAAGAGCGAGTGCCGTATGAAGCTCTCCGTAGAGGGGATATTGCAGTCCGGCTCGACAGGCCATCCGCCCACGGTCTCCCAGCGCTTTTCGCGTACGCGCGCCTGGATCTCGCCAAACATCGCAGGGTCGGCACGTTGGACCCAGCGATAGTAGCTCGCGGATGAAAAGCTAAAGCAGAAGCCGGGTGTCTCATTCATCCGGTCTAGTGCGCTGCGAAGCGTAGTCAACACAACATTGCAGCCATCCCGCCAAGGCCAAAGCCACGCTGCATCGATATGAGATTGACCGATAATATGTAAAACTTTGGCTCCGGTCTCACTTGCATGCTCAATGGGTGCGGCGATTGCCGGGTTAGCCGCCATGGCTCCAAGTACAGTTGCACCC
>JBAUCP010000460.1:0-2557 GCA_049677625.1 Occallatibacter sp.
CCGTTTTCTTGCCCTGCATAACTTGCGTTATTTCGCGCCGATGCGTCCGCGCAGGCGCTTCAGAACATTCGGCGGCACAAGTCCGGAAACATCGCCGCCGAAGCTGACCACTTCCTTCACCATCCGCGAGCTCACAAACGAGTAGCGCCCCGCGGGCTGCAAGAAGACGGTCTCGATCTCCGGAGCCAGGCGGCGGTTCATCAGCGCCATCTGGAACTCGTGCTCGTAGTCGGAGATGGCCCGGATGCCGCGCAGCACCGCAGCGGCGTCCACGTGGCGCGCGAAGTCGACCATGAGCCCGTCGAAGGTGGCTATGGAGACGTTGCCCAGCGAGCGCGTCGCTTCCTGGAGCATCTCCAGGCGCTCATCCACGGTAAAGAGCGGGTTCTTGACCGGATTAACCAGGATGCCGACCGTCAGGTGGTCAAAGATTTTTGCGCCGCGCTGGATCAGGTCCACATGACCGTTGGTCGGCGGGTCGAAGGTGCCGGGATAGAGGGCCTTTACAGGCATCTGGATGGCTCTGGAAGGAATTCTAGCAGCGGACCTTGCCAGGAGATTTCAGGCCACGCGGCGCAGCATATCCTGTGATGAAGCTGCGCGCAGAATCCGAGAGCGTCAGGCGGCCGGCGTAATCAGCAGCACGTCGATTACCGGAGGCGGCACAACCGGAGGCAGGGCGCCGTGCGCGTAGCGGCCATTGGCCACATCGGCAAACACCTGGTTGGTCGTATCTTCAGTGCGCGTCGAGTTAAGGTGCAGCTTTTTAACCGCCTGCATCACGGTAGTTGCCAGAAGAAAGCGGTTCTCAATTTTGAGTCCCGCCAGGTACACCAAATCTGAGCGCATATTGCCTCGATTCCCGGTTACGATGCGTTTGCAACTGGAGCCGGGCTCGACCCGCGCACTCCGCGGAATTGCTCTAAATTCTCTGCGAAGTTCTAAGCAGATCGTGGAGACGTCGAGGAGGGCCACTGATTCAGGCGAGTTATGTGTAAGACTTGCCTTTTACCAGCATACGCCCTTTGCGGCGTCTTTCTTGATCGGCGCTCAAATAAGTGTGGATTCGAATCGGAAGCGGGCAGGCAAGCCGAATGCCCTGATACAGAGCATTCAACTCCTGCGTTCCTCAGGCACTTGCTTAGCCGCGGCGGGCGCGCACGGCTTCCTTGGCCTCTGCCGGTCCGGATGCGGGCACCTCGGGCACCTCGGCCTTCGACGCGCCCACATTGAGCTTCTTGCGCAGCTCGCCGTCCATTTTGGCGAAGATTTCTTTGTTCTCCTTGAGGAATCCGCGGGTATTTTCGCGGCCCTGGCCGATGCGCTCGCCGGCGTAGCTGTACCATGCTCCGGACTTCTCGACGATGTTGTTCAGCACGGCGAGATCGAGCACGTCGCCCTCGCGGCTGATGCCCTCGCCATAGAGGATGTCGAACTCCGCCTCGCGAAAGGGCGCAGCCACCTTGTTCTTCACGATCTTGACCTTGGTGCGCGATCCGACTACGGTGTCGCCTTCCTTGACGGCGGCGATGCGGCGGATATCGACGCGCACCGAGGAGTAGAACTTGAGCGCGCGGCCGCCGGTCGTGGTCTCAGGGTTGCCGAACATCACGCCGATCTTCTCGCGGATCTGATTGATAAAAATCAGCGCCGTGCGCGACTTGGAGACCGTGCCGGTAAGCTTGCGCAGGGCCTGGGACATGAGCCGCGCCTGCAAACCCATGTGCGAGTCGCCCATCTCGCCGTCCAGCTCGGCCTTGGGAACCAGCGCGGCGACCGAGTCGACGACCAGCACATCAATGGCGCTGGAGCGCACCAGCGCTTCAGTGATTTCGAGCGCCTGCTCACCCGAATCGGGCTGTGAAACCAGCAGGTTATCGACGTCCACGCCCAGCTTTTTGGCATAGCCGGGATCGAGCGCGTGCTCGGCATCGACAAACGCAGCCAGGCCACCCAGCCGCTGCGCCTCGGCGATGATCTGCAGGGCGATGGTGGTTTTGCCGGAGGACTCGGGGCCGAAGACCTCGGTTACCCGGCCGCGGGGAATGCCGCCCACCCCGAGAGCCGCGTCAAAACTGATGGAGCCGGTGGAGATAACCGCAATGGGCATCAGCGCTTCCCGGGACCCGAGCCGTACGATCGACCCCTTTCCAAACTGTTTTTCGATCTGAGCAAGGGCAAGTTCTACGGCTTTGGTGCGTTCGTCTGCGATGGCCATCGTGGCTCCTTGAGGCAGGTTCGCGCCGCTCCATTCATGCCTTTCCCGGCAAGAAAAGTCGCGCGCTGAATTGGATTTCGAAGGGGATTGTAGCAGGGCCGAACACACAATAACAGAGAAAAATGGCGAAGAAAGGGAGAAATATTACTGGGCTCGGTGTGCAAAACAAAGCATTTTATGTTATCCGTGCATCAAAAATCAAAATGATGCATAATCGGCTTATGCGCACCACAATTACGCTTGATGACGATGTTCACGAGTTTGCATCGTACTACGCACGCGCGAGGGGACTGACGCTGAGCGCGGCGATCGAGGAACTGATCCGGAAGGCGCAGGCAC
>JBAUCP010000461.1:0-3762 GCA_049677625.1 Occallatibacter sp.
GGACTTCGGGGGCGGGGGGTTGTTGGGCGCGCTCGACCAGGACGCTCCAGTCTTCGGGGATGGGGAGCTTGCGGTCGAGCGCCGGGGCGGTCTCGCTGGCTTCAACCTGCACGGCCACGTAGAGCTCGCTGTCGGTTTTGCCGCGGAAGATGCCATGGGTGGGCGGAACGTCGGCGTAGTCGCGGCCCACGGCGGTGCGGATGTGGCGATGGTGGGAGATGAGGTTGTTGGTGGGGTCGAAGCCGACCCAGCCGAGATGTGGCAGCAGCACCTCGACCCATGCGTGGGTCGCGTCGGGCGTAGAGCGGTCGTGGTCTTCGCGGCTGCGATAGAGATAGCCGGAGACATAGCGCGCGGGAATGCGCACGTGGCGCAGCAGGGCGATCATGGTGTGCGCGAAGTCCTGGCAGACGCCTTTGCCGCTTACGATGGCTTCATCGATGGGCGAGTCGACGCGGGTGGAGTGGGGCACGTATTCGAAGTAGTCGTAGAGGCGCTGGTTGAGCTCCTGCACGAGCATGAGCGGATCGTCGCGGCGGGTGACTCCCATTTGCGCCGCGAGCATTTTCACGGCCGGAGTTTCGACGGCGAAGGTGCTGGGCAGGAGCATCTCCCAGTAGTCGCCGGCGGCGATGAGATCGTCGAGAGCGCCCCATGCGTCGGGCGAGAGGAAGCCGGGAACATCGGGCAGCGGCTGCTGCTCGACGACGGATTCAGCGACGATGACGAGCTGGTTGTGCTCGCCGGGAATGTCGAAGTGCTGCACGTTGTTGCCCAGGTGGTCGCGGTAGCTGAAGACGCGGCAGCGCGGGCTGACGGAGAGCGAGAAGGTGAGACAGTGCTGGCTGGAGTCGGAGCGGGGATTCATGCGCGTCTCCATGATGCTCTCGGAGATGGGGCGGGAGTAGCGGAAGCGCGTGAGGTGACGGATGGCGTAGAAGTTCATTTTTGAATTCCCGGGTGTTTCGAGTTGCTTTTTGTACGGGCTAAAGCCCGTACCCTTCGAGACTCTTCAGACGGCCAGGGCGGACTGGATGGAGTAGTGGATGTAGTAGCGGTACATGAGCTCGTGGATGCGCAGGCACTGCTCGCGGATGGTGTGGAGAAATGCGGCGGCGTCGCCGGCCAGTATTTCGCCGATGGTGGTGTAGCCGAGCATGGCGTGCAGCTTGCCGATGCCGGAGGAGAGCTCTTCTGGAGGACGGCGGCCGCCGGATTCCTGGATGGCCTCAATGGCCTGGCGGGTGCCGTCGACGCAGTAGCGAATGGCGTGCGGGAAGTCGCGGTTGAAGAGCAGAAACTCGAGGATGCGGTCGGGCGAGAGATCGGCGGTGTAGACCTGGCAGTAAGCCTCGAACGAAGTGCAGCAGCGGAGCAGGCCGACGAGCTCGAGATGGAGATGGCCGGCGCGCTCGGCCGGGGTTTGCGTGAAGAGATCGGGATGATAGACCTCAAGCAGCGTGGCCGTGGCGTAGGCGCGCTCAAGATAGCGGCCGAGACGGATGAACTGCCAGCCCTGGCCGTGGATCATGGTGGTGTCAGTGGTGCCTTTGAAGAGATAGATGCCGTCAATGACGGCGGAGAGCGCGTCACTGAGGTTGGAGCCGAACTGGGCCTGCGCGTGCGGCGAGTGCATCTGGTGATAGAGGCGGTTGAGGCGCTGCCACTGCTCGGTGGAGATTTCTTCGCGCACCTGGCGTGCGTTTTCGCGGGCGCCGTTGACGCAGTAGGTGACCGAGGCGGGATGGAGCGAATCGAAGACGAGCTTGCGGGACAGGGACTCAAACGAGCCGTTCCAATCCATGTCAGCGGGGCGGCCGAGCGCGGCCACCATGCGCTGCCATCGCGTCTCGGTATTGGCGGCGCCGGTGTCGAGCATGAGGCTCATGGTTACGTCGAGCTGGCGCACGGTGTTCTCAGCGCGCTCAAGGTAGCGGCTCATCCAGTAAAGGCTGTCGGCAACGCGCGAAAGCATCGTCGTACCCTCCCGAAGTCCGTGATTGCTGAGTGCTATTCCAGAACCCATGTGTCCTTGCTGCCGCCGCCCTGCGAGGAGTTGACCACCAGCGAGCCTTTTTCAAGCGCGACGCGGGTGAGGCCTCCGGGCACAATGTTGACTTTGTCGCCAAAGAGAATGTAGGGACGCAGATCGACGTGGCGCGGCTCGAGCCGGTCGCCGATGAGGCAGGGCGCGCGCGAAAAATCGAGCGTGGGCTGGGCGATGTAATTGCGCGGATTGGCCTCGATCTGGCGCGCGAACTCTTCGCGCTGGCGGGCCGTGGATTGCGGGCCGATCAACATGCCGTAGCCGCCGCTCTCGCCCACCGCCTTGACGACGAGCTTGTCGAGATTGGCGAGCACGTGCTGGCGTTCCTTTTCTTCGCCGAGCAGATACGTTTCCACGTTGGGCAGGATGGGATCTTCGTTGAGGTAGTAGCGGATCATGCGCGGGACGAAGGCGTAGACGGCCTTGTCGTCGGCCAGTCCGGTACCGAAGGCGTTGGTGACGGTGACGTTTCCTGCGCGGTAGGCGTTGAAGAGGCCGGAGCAGCCGAGAGACGAGTCGCCGCGGAAGATGAGCGGATCGCTGAAATCGTCGTCAACGCGGCGGTAGATGACGTCGACGCGTTTGAGGCCGTCGGTGGTGCGCATGTAGACGATGTTGTCGTGGGTGACGAGGTCGCGGCCCTCGACGAGATCGACGCCCATCTGGCGGGCGAGGTAAGTGTGCTCGAAGTAGGCGGAGTTGTAGACGCCGGGCGTGAGCAGCACGATGTTGGGCTCGGGGCGGCCTTCGGGCGCGAGCGAGCGCAGCGTGGAGAGCAGCACCTGCGGATAATGCTCGATGGGCTTGACGCCGTAACTCTGGAAGAGCAGCGGGAAGGTACGCTTCATGACGCGGCGGTTGGTGAGCATGTAACTGACGCCGGAAGGGACGCGGAGATTGTCTTCGAGGACGACGAACTCGCCGGTGTTAAGGCGCAGCAGATCGGAGCCGACCACGGCGATGTAGACGTTGCGCGGCACCTGCAGGCCGCGCATCTGGCGGCGATAGTGCTTGCAACTGTAGACGAGGTCGCGGGGGATTACGCGGTCGTTGAGAATTTTGCCGTCAGAGTAGACGTCGCGCAGGAAGAGGTTGAGCGCGGTGATGCGCTGGGTGAGGCCGCGCTCGATGCGGTCCCACTCGGCGGCGGTGACCAGGCGCGGCAGCAGGTCGTAAGGAAAGATGCGCTCGGTGCCTTCTTCGCGGCCATAGACGGTGAAGGTGATGCCCTGGGTGAGGAAAGACAAGTCGGCAGACTGCTTGCGGCGCTGCAGCTCGTCGGCGGGCAGGCTGGCGAGGGTCTCAGCCAGGGCGCGGTAGTGCGGACGCAACTCACCGGAGGCTTCGCGCATCTCGTCGAAGGCCTGGTCGAGCGGATAGTCTCCGAACAGCGTGTCCACTTCCACGGAATGGCCGGCGCTCATGAGTCTCTGGCAGACTTTCGTTACAACAGATTCAGGGATGGCGAAGAAACGGCGATTTTGAAACGCTTGCCCGCCGTGTGCAATCTGTCCGGTTTTTGAGCAGACTCCGCCTGTGCCTGTTCTTACGTTTCTATCATGCGGGATATAAGGGTGCCATCAGGAAACGGTGATCGACGCTGCAGCGTTTGAGGCTGACCTGGCTCCGGCTCAGGGGCTAAAGCCCGCACTCATTGTGCTCTATTTGCGGCACCCTTCGACTTCGCTCAGGGCAGGCTTTAAAGTCGTGCCCTG
>JBAUCP010000462.1:0-16022 GCA_049677625.1 Occallatibacter sp.
CCCTCGACGCGCCGTTCCCAGGCTGCATCGAAATCGACGCCCGGAATCTCGGGAAGAATATCGAAGCAGTATGGATCGCGTCCGAAACGAAAGAAGCTGCCACGTTCGGCGAAGTCTTCCGGTCGAATGCCCTCAAGCGGCGCCCCGAACGAGGCGAGCGCGGAGTACGCCGCCTGTGCGTTGGCGGGGTCGGCTTGAATCAAGAGGTCTATGTCCTTCGTAAAGCGCGGCTGAGCATGGAAGATGACCGCGTATGCTCCGACAATAAGGTACCTAACGCCATGGGCATTGAAGGCGGACAAAAGGTCTTTGTAGTCTTGGTACATCGGGCTCGATCTCCCAACCTTTCAGCGCATAGGCTGTGCGGATCATCTCTTCGACGGCGTCCAGCCGCTCATGCACGGGCCGGCTCTGCCAGTAGCGGTACTCGTCCGCCTTCATCTCGTCGAAGCTCGTGTACTTGCGCAGGATAGAGCCCATATCGACATTTGACCATCTTGGCAGGTTGATTTCAATGCCTCATTTTGCCGCCGGCCGGGTACCCCAGAGCCTGTCCTGAGCTTGTCGAAGGGTCCGGATTCTCGAACCTGGGATAACACGAATCTCCGCCACGGCTCAATTCCCTTTGCGCATTAATTCCCCGAGCTTCGCTATTCTAAAAACTATCCGAAATTCACCCGCCCATTGGCGGACAGCCCTAACCGCAATCAGCAGAGGAATCTGCGGCTAAGTCTTTTCAGTGCAGGATTTTGGCGCAACACACCATCCGCAGCTCAAAGAAAACAGGGAACTTCCACCCAGGTTCCGGGGGGGAGGGTCCCGAGGATACAGCCATGTTCATCGAATGCCGTCACATCCTGCCCAGAGGCACGAAATGCAAATCCCCCGCCCTCCACGGCGGGGTTTTCTGCTACTTCCACGACCGCCTGCAGCGCTTCGAACAAGACGGGCAGCGCGACGAGCGCGAGCCGCTCTTCCTGCCCTCACTTGAAGACGCCTGCGGCATCCAGATGGCAATCACTCAGATCCTCGCCGCCCTCGGCTCCGGCCGCCTGGAGAATCGCCAGGCCGGCCTCTATCTCTACGGCCTGCAGCTCGCCACGCAACTCCTCGCGCAGTTGCCGGAACCCTCCCCGCTGGAGATGGTGCGCACCCTCACCACAGGCGCCGACGGAAACTCCATCGCGGCCGAAGAAACTCCCTTTGCGCCGCTGCGAGGCCTTTCAATGGACCAATCGCTGCTTTCCGAATCCAAACAGCTGATCAGCTAATCCTGTAGAAAAGGCATTGATCGGGAGAGCCAATGGGCCGCAGCTTCGCAGAACTCGCATTTACTCCGGGTGTAAAGGAGCAACAGGAAAAGCACGGCAGCCGGCATCTCTACGCGCGGGTCGAGCAGTCGGGCGAGGCCGGCGACCGGCTCGGGCCGGATGAGCGGGAGTTCATCGCCACGCGGGACGGCTTCTACATGGCGTCAGTCAGTGAGACCGGCTGGCCTTACGTCCAGTACCGCGGCGGCGCCAGGGGATTCTTGCGGGTTTTGGATGAGAGCACGCTTGGGTTTGCGGATCTGCGCGGCAATAAGCAGTACATCAGCACCGGAAATCTCGGGCACGACAATCGCGTGGCGCTATTCTTGATGGATTATCCAGGGCAGAGCAGGCTGAAGATTCTGGGCCGCGCGGAGATTCATGAGGGCGATGCCGCGGCGCGCGAGCTGATCGAGAAGCTGCGCGTGCCGGAGGAGAAGACGCCGGCCGAAAGAGCGATAGTGATCCGCGTGGAGGGGTTCGACTGGAACTGTCCGCAGCACATTACCCCGCGCTACACGCAGGAAGAGCTGGTTGAATTCCTGGGGCCCATGCGGCGACGCATCGAAGCGCTGGAGCGGGAGAACGAACGCCTGCGTAAACTTGAGAAGTGAGCCGCCTGCGCCCGCGGCCATGTGTGCGGGCGGCGCGGCGAGGGGAGCGTGCGGGCATGAGATGGAATCCGATCGCGGTTGGCGTCCTCTTGCTCTTTGCGCCGGTTGCGCTCGCGGCGCAGGCTGGCGGCGTGCTGGGCGACTGGAACGATCCGCTGGGGTCGGTGATCCGGATCGATCGCTGCGGGGCGGATGTTTGCCTGCGGATCGTCTCGCTCAGTCCTACGGCGCCGTCTACGAAAGACATTCATAACCCGGAGCCAGGACTCCGCGGGCGGGCGCTCTGCGGCCTCGAGATCGGCAGCGGCTTCAGCCTGCGCGACCCCGGCCATGCAGTGGACGGAACGCTCTACGATCCCAAGACCGGCAAAACCTACCACGGGTCGATAACCGCCGAGGGAACGGCTGACGGCGGGAAGCTGCAGCTGCGCGGCTATGTCGGCATCCCGCTCTTTGGTGCGTCGCAGACCTGGACCCGGCATACGCAGGCCTTGCAGGCGTGCATATCCGGTGACTGAGGTGACTCACGGTGTATCCGTCTGAGAAATCTTGGACTTCTGGAAGTGGCGGATTTTGGGTGTACGTGCTTTTTACACGTAAATTGGACCTCCAAAACTATCAATTTACCCGTAATGCCGGGGATTAAGGCTCTCCGGGAGCCGTGCCTCCTGATGGTTGCAGCGCAAGGGGCTGGCGCTCGCTGCGCCGTAGTCCCGCACACTGCTAACGCGTGGCCGGTCGGTCCACTTGTAAATTTATCCTCGCCTTACTTTCCACCTCTGCTCTCCGGGGCATTCAATCCGTCTTGATTTAGAAAACGGTTGCCTGCCGTGCGGATGATGGCAGGCGAATAGCTTCAATACCATGAGTGAATATCGGAGTGGAAGAAGGCGCTCGTTGAGGATAGGCATCGCGCGGGCGGCAGCCGGCATAGCGATGACAACGACGAGAAGAACGAGCGCACCAGCCCGCACACCGTTGTGCGAATTTAGGGAGGATTGGCCATGATCAGGAAAATCTGGATAACCGCTGTGGCAGTTCTGGCGCTGGCTGCGCTCAATTGGGCGGGACCGCTCTTTGCGCAGTCTGATCGCGGAACCATTACCGGCACGGCCAGGGATTCGTCGTCCGCCGTGCTGCCCGGCGTGCACGTGAGCGTAACCAACCTGGGCACCAACCAGGTGGAGACCACGACTACCGATAGCTCCGGACTGTATCGAGTTGGCGACCTGCCTATCGGCAGCTATGCGGTGCGGTTCGCCAAGGTCGGCTTTGAGACGCTGGACCGTACCGGGATCACGCTGCTGATCGGGCAGGTCGCGGAGATCGACGCCGCGCTGCGCGTGGGCGGCGCCACGGAGACAGTGCAGGTGAGCGGTGCGGCGCCCATTCTCGAGACCGAGGATTCGACCGTCTCTACCAACCTGAACAGCGAGGCGGTGAGCGAGCTGCCGCTGAATGTGCAGGGCAGCCGCAATCTTTCCAACTTCATTTTTGCTTACGTGCCCGGCGCGGAAGGCTCCGATTATAGCTCGCACATTGACGGCAGCATGGCGCTGACCAAGGAGGTGCTGATCGATGGCACCTCGGCGGTTTCGCAACTGGGCGGGTACATCAGCGAGTCGCAGCCGCCAATGGAGGCGGTGCAGGAGTTCGAGACCGATACGGCGGGAATCAGCGCGGATGCGGGGCGTTCGGGCGGCGGCGTGTTCAGTTACGAGATGAAGTCCGGCGCCAACCGGGTGCATGGGTCGCTGTTTGGTTTTCTGCATTCGACCGATCTGGATGCGATCAGCGCCTCCAATCATCTTTCGGCCATCACCGACCCGGCCAATGCGTCTGCCTATCTGCACAAGAGCGACTCGCTCTCCGACTGGGGCGGCAGCTACGGCGGCGCCATTGTGAAGGACAAGCTGTTTTACTTTGCCTCGTTCGAGCGCTACATGCAGTCCATGTGGAACCTGGGCGCGAACTCGCGCACCGTGCCGACGGGCGCGATGCTCGGGCTGGACTCAAGCGGCGACGTGACAGCCTACGCGGACTTGAGCCCGATGCTTACGACCAGCATTCCGGTGCTCACCTATGGCGGCGCGCCGGCCCTGGATAGTTGCGGCAATCCGGTTTACAAGGGCGCAATCGTCGATCCGGCCACGGCAGTGGACGGCGCATTCGGCTGCGTGTTCGTCAACAACCAGATTCCGACCAACCGCATCAGCAAGGTCAGTTCGCAGATTGTCGAGCTCTATCATCAGTACTACCAGCCCGAGTCGTCGTTGACCGCCAACGAAGCGGGGCCGGGCTACAACCCTGATCCCTGGTTCCACAACACGCAGTCGAGCGTGAAGATGGACTACTACCTGAGCAGCCGGCAGCATCTGGCGGGGTCGTTCTACTGGGACGATTATCCGCGCATCAATGCCGACCAGGGCGGGGTGTGGTCGCCAACCGCGCCCTATGGCGGCCCGATGGCCAACTCCTACTGGCACAACACCACCGCGCCGGGCGCGCGGCTGAGCGATGCGATCACCATCTCGCCGAACCTGCTCAATACCGTGTACGCCACGTTTAACCGCTTCCGCAATCCGAGCATGGCGGTTTCGCAAGACGGGAAGTGGGACAGCAAGCTGGGGCTTCTGAGCGGCGCCGGCAACTTCCCGCTGATCTACTTCGACTCCGGCATGTACTTTGGCGGCGCGAACTACCAGAACGGCTGGAACTTCTCGCCGCTGGGCAGCCAGTTCAACGACTACTACGCGGGCAATACATTCATCTACAGCGATGAGCTGGTATGGAACCATGGCCGCCACAATCTGAAGGCCGGAGTGGAGTTCCGCGCGATGCAGTTCAACTATCACACCGATGACGGCACGTTTACAGGCGGGTATCCGATCATCTTCGATCCCACCAATACCGCTCCGGCCTGGTACGACTTGAACGCATACGATGAGGTCGGCAACGCCTTCGCCAGCTTCCTGCTGGGCGATGTGTACAACGCAGAAAACAACAACCCTGACAATGAGTACGGCAGGCGCAAGGCTTTCTCGTGGTACGCCAGCGACGATATCCGCGTCACTCCGCGGCTGACGCTCAACGTGAGCCTGCGCTGGGACTTCAACAATCCTTACAAGGAGAAGTATGGCCACTGGTCGAACTTCGTTCTCAATGCGATGAACCCGGTGACGGGCGAGATGGGCGAGTACCAGTACCTGACCAGCGGCAGCCAGTCGTTCGAAAAACGGCAGGACTGGTTCAACTACTCGCCCCACGTCGGCGTGGCTTACAAGATCACCGACAAGATGGTGGCGAGGGCCAACTTCGGAGTCTTCTTTACGCCGCTGAACATGAACACATGGGGCGGCGTGCCGTATCAGCAGTCCGGCGATGTGGGATTCCACCCGGTTACCCAGGAGGGCAACTTCAACTGGGATAACGGATACCAACCCACCTCCTCGCAGGTAAAGACGCCGGACTACACCCAGGCCGACGTGGTGAGCGTGGATCCGCGCTCGCTCACGCCGGGCAATGTGCAGCAATACAGCGTGGGCGTGCAGCGCGAGCTGGATCACGTGACCGCGCTCGACGTGAACTGGATCCAGAGCCGCAGCTATCACCTGCAGAGCGGCATCTTCCAGACCAATCAGCCGACCGAGGCCAACTACCAGAACTACGTGGTGACCGGAAAATTCCCCGCCAGCTACAACGGGTACTGGGGTGGAGCAGGTCCGGGCTGGGAGGGGTTGACGCCTTATCCGCAGGCCGAGGCGGGCTATGGGCCGCTGCTTTCAGTGGGCGTGCCGCTGGGCAATGCGGATTACAGAAGCATCCAGGTCTCCGTGACGCGGCGCGCGACGCACGGGCTCTCCATGCTGGCCAGCTATAACTGGTCGCGGACCCACGGCGATGTGGACAGCGACTTCCAGGAGCTGTGGGGAACCGGATCGCTGCAGAACACCTACGACCTGAAAGACGAAGCCAAAGACATCTCCGACTTTGACGAAACGCACATCGTCAAGGGATACATCATCTACAACCTGCCCTTCGGCCGCGGCAAGAGGTTCGGCGCGTCGGCTGACCCGCTTACAAATGGCTTCATCGGCGGCTGGAGCATAGATGGCGACTTCCACTACAACACCGGCACGCCGATTTCCGTGCACTCGACGAATTACTACGAGGGCTTCAACGCCGTCTATGTCAACCTGGCTTCCGGCTGCAAGCTCACCACGGGAACGCGCAAATTGTTTCAGCCGTTCCTGAATGCGAGCTGCTTCCAGAACCCGAACCCCGGCGCCTACGGCGGCGCGGCGCCGCAGTTCGGCAACGGCGGCAACTTCCAGTCGCAGGTGCGCAATCCGGGGCTGGCGACGGAGGATCTCGGCGTACACAAGAGCGTGGCCATCGGTCCCGAGGGCGCCTACAACCTGACCTTCCGCATGGAGTTCTTCAACGTGTTCAACCGCGACGCGTTGGGCGGGCCAGACACTAACATGGCAGACGGCAGCTTCGGCCAGATCATCAGCTACGGCGGCGTGGGAGGGCGCGTGGGCCAGTTCGGCGCCCGGCTCACGTTCTAGGCGTCTAACTACTTGTCCGGAAGCTATGGGCGTTGAAGGGGACGGGCTTCAGCCCGTCCGTTAGGAGCCAATTCTCGTCTGAGGCCAAAGCCCTTAGCTCTTCTAGTGCGTTTTCGAATCAAGTGTTAACGAAAATTCGGGTGCCCCATCCTTTGCGCGTCTTCTGCGCAAAGGGTGGGAGAGTACAACTCTCAATCTTGACCGTAAACATTCAAACCGAAAATGCTCTAATCGGTACGGCTGAAGTCGAGCCCTGTTACAAAACCAGTTCTTGAAAACGGGCTGTAGATAAAGACCCCGAGGGATACTCTTCGCATGTCCAGATTCTTCCAGTTCCGCCTTCGCTGCGCACTCACCGCCGGCGTTCTGCTGCTGGCCGGCTGCGGCAGCGGTGGCGGCACCACGCCCACTCCTCCCACCAGCACGCCGGCCGCAGCGCCCACCGTCTCTACAACCGGCGCGCAGAACGGCGCGGTAGTGGTGACGCTGGCCTCCGCTACGCCGGGCGCCACGATCTACTACACCGTGGACGGGTCAACACCGGGTACCTCTTCGCAGATTTATGAAGCGCCGTTTCTGGTCGCGTCGAACTTGACGGTCAACGCGATCGCCACAGCTTCTGGCGATGCCAACAGCCCGGTTACTGCGAAGAGCTTTGCGCCCAATATTCCATCCGGAACGCTGGTCTGGTCCGATGAATTCGACAACACGACCGGTGCGAACGCTCAGCCCAATCCGCTCGTCTGGACGTATGACACCGGCGCGGGCGGCTGGGGCAACGGCGAGCTCGAAGACTACTGCGGCTGGAACTCATCGGCGTCGCCGTGCAGCACGGCAAATCCGAATGCTTATGTGGGCACGGACGGCTATCTGCACATCGTGGCCGAGCAGCCCTCGGCAGGCGTTTATACCTCGGCGCGGCTCAAGACGGAGGGTCTGTTCAGCTTGCAGTACGGGCGGGTTGAGTTCAGGGCGCAGGTGCCGGAGGCGCAGGGCTTCTGGCCCGCGGCGTGGCTGATGGGCGACAACATCGCTACGCTCAACTGGCCGGGTTGCGGCGAGATGGATGTGCTGGAGCGGGTCAACGCGGCGGCGGCGCCGGACTGGAACGAGGGCTCGATTCATGGCACAGGCTTTACCGGCGGCAGCCTGGGCACGCAGTATGACTTCCCCTCGGGCGAAACGGCTGCGGGCTGGCACACCTACGGCATGATCTGGAGCAAAGGCAGCGTGGCCTATTATGTCGACGATTCCACCCAGCCATACGTGACCTACACGACATCGAGCCTGAACGGCCTGAGCGGCGCAGTGTGGCCGTTTGACGGTGGGCAGTCCAACTTCATCATCCTCAACCTGGCGGTGGGCGGCTCGTGGCCGGGTTCGCCCAACGCCGGCACGCCGTTTCCGTCTGAGATGCTGGTGGACTACGTGCGTGTCTATACAAACTGAGAGCCCTTTATTGATGCGCATTCCAGAAAATTTTTCACACGGCAAGGATGGCCAGATACGGATGCAGACCCACGGGGACGAGATGCAGGCTACAGGAGCAAAATTGCGATTCATGCGCAGCACAGTTTGCGCACTGTGCATGCTGTGCCTTATCGCAGGCGCAGCGCACGGCGCCGGACCGGCAAAGCCGCAAAACTCCGGCGCCGCTGCCAAGGGCACGCTGATCTGGAGCGACGAATTCAACGGCCCCGATGGCTCCATGCCCGATCCTGGGAAATGGAAGGCGGTTGAGAACGGCTCGGGCTACGGCAACCGCGAGCTCGAGTACTACACGGACCGCTCGTCGAACGTGCAGGAAGAAGACGGCAAGCTGGTCATCACCGCAAGAAGAGAATCCTTCACCGGTCCCGACGGCCCGCACGCCTACACCTCCGCGCGCATCGAGTCGGAGGGGCGGTTCGAGCTGAAGTACGGCCGCATCGAGGCGCGCATCAAGCTGCCCAGCGGGCAGGGAATCTGGCCCGCATTCTGGCTGCTCGGCACCAACCACGACTCCGTCGCCTGGCCGGCCTGCGGCGAAATCGACATTATGGAAAATGTGGGCTTTGAGCCCTCGCAGGTCCACGGCAGCCTGCACGGGCCGGGCTACTCCGGCAGCAGCCCGCTCACCGGCACCTATACGCTTCCCGGCCAGGGCCGCTTCAGCGACGGTTTCCATGTCTTCGCCATCGAGTGGGAGCCGCAAACCATCCGTTTTTACGTCGACGACGTCCTCTACGAGACGCGAAGCACAGCCGACCTTCCGCCCGGCGCACATTGGGCGTTCGACCATCCCTTCTTTCTGGTGCTGAATGTGGCCGTGGGCGGCTACTGGCCCGGCGATCCAAACGCCACCACGCCCTTTCCGATCGACATGCTGGTCGACTGGGTGCGCGTTTACCGGCTGGGCGAAGAACGCGCCGAAAAAGGCAAACCCTGACCGCGATGTAGCGCCGGCGTGGACGGTGCCCTTCAATTGCGTATCGTGAAAATGCTATGATTCCAGCTTACAAATCTCAGGCTGGACGCAGGCATCGCCGGCAGCGGATCTGATCTTCGCGTGCTGACGCCTGCCGCGGCGGCTCGGTGGGCGAGCATGCAACTGGACGCATCGTGCGAGGGAGTCGAGAAGCCCGCTGACGCTGCGCCCGGCGAGCCGGTCCGGCCGGATTTCAAGGAAGAGCGCGAAGAGCTCGAGCGCGTCCTCAATCATCCTGAGATCAGCCGCTCGCCGAGCCTGGTTCGATTCCTCTCCTTCATCTGCAACAAGTACTTCGACGGCGAAACCGAGGACATCCGCGAGTACACGATCGCCGTGGAAGCCCTGGGACGAAGAGAGTCGAGCTTCGACTCGCACATCGATCCCATCGTCCGCGTGACCGCCCGCTCGCTGCGCAAGAAACTCTGGAACCTCTACCAGACGGAGGGGCAGAGTCATCCGCTGCAGATCGTGCTGCCGCTCGGCCACTACGTTCCGCAGTTTGTGCGTCCGCATGAGGCAGGCGCGCAGCTTCCTGCGCCGCCCGATGAAGCGTCGCTCGACGCCGCAGAGACCGAAGGCGCCGCGTCCGCAATAGATGCGGCTCCCGGCAAAACGCCAAGCGGCTTTCTGAGCGCGCATCGGCGCGTCCTGGTGCGATTCGCGCTGGCTCTTCTGATGGCGCTGCCGGTTTTTTTTGCGGGCTACTTCTTCGGCCGCCGTGCCGAGCAGCATCCACAACCCGTCACGCAGGCATTCAAGTGGGGCGAACCGGTGTGGAGCGACGAGTTCGACGGCGCAGCCGGGGAGTTACTCGATGCCGCCAAGTGGACTTACGATACAGGCAACTCGTCGCTGTTTGGCAACAACGAGCTTGAAACCTACTGCTCGCCGCAAGGCGCCAATCCGCGCGAGTGCGATCCGCATCGCCCCAATGCCTTTCAGGATGGAGCCGGCCACCTGGTGCTGCGCGCGGAGCGGAACCCGGACGGCGCGTGGACCTCAGCCCGCATCACCACGCGCGGCCTCAAGAACTTCCAGTACGGCCGCATTGAAGCGCGCATGAAGCTGCCCGTGGGCACAGGTTTATGGCCTTCGTTCTGGATGCTTGGCGCAAACTTCCCGACTGTCGGCTGGCCGGCATCCGGCTCAGTAACCGTTGCCGAGAACGTTGCGATCACGCCGCATACCAACGGCCTGGGGCCTACGATGATCCGCTCCACCCAGCACGGGCCGCGCTACTATGGCGGCAACGGCCTGTGGCACGATTACAAGCTGCCCAACGGCGCACGGGTTGACGACGGCAGCTTTCACACCTACGGCATCATCTGGTCGCCGGGCATGATGCAGTTCTATGTGGACGACCCTGCAAACATCTACTTTGTGCAGGACGCAAGCGACTTGCCCCAAGGCGGCGAATGGGTCTTCGACCACCCGTTCTACCTGATAATGAATCTGGCTGTCGGCGGCGACTGGCCGGGCAGCCCGGATGCGACTACGCCCAATCCCGCCCAGATCCTGGTCGATTACATCCGCGTCTACAAGATTCCCGCCATTCCCGCGCCGGCCATTCAGTGGCAGCCGGTGCCCGTGAAGGCCGGCTCATCGGTGGCCAGCATCATCACGCTCCACGCGCAGAACTACGCCGGCCGCGTGCACCTGGCCTGCTCCACTGAGCCGGCCACAACGGCCTGCTCGCTAGCCACGCCGGTCGTCGATTTCTCCGATACGCTTTCGCAGGAGGATAGTCTCACCATCTCTACCGATTTCTTTACCGACAAGGGCAGAGTGGTTGCGCCTCCGGGCCGCTACAAGATGACCATCACGGCCACTACCATGAGCGGAGACCGCTCGCAGCTGACCGTGCCCTTCGACGTGCGAAGCACGGAGTAGCCACTGCCGCAGGTCAGCGGCGAATTGCCCGCGCTTCCCGTTCGCGCCGGGCATGGCTGGCCGGATTCGCAGTGGCCGGCGCCAGTTGCGCCACGCGTACCACCGGCGCCGGATTCAGCCAGTTCATCAACGCCGGGCCCAACAGCGCCGCTCCTTCGTCGGACATGTGAATCCCGTCCGTTTGCCGAATCCGTGTGATCTTCCCATCGGGCGTGGTTGCAAAATCGCGGTACCCGCCTTTCTCATCTCCCAGGTAAGGCGCCGGATTCCACCAGCTCACCTGCGGGTACTGGTTCACCACCGTGTACGTGATCCGATTGATCTCGGCAATCTTCTCGTTGTACGCGCCGGACTTCATCGGCGGCAGCGCAATCCACACCACATGCGCTCCATTCTGCGTAAGCATGTTCAGGAACGCTGCCGTCCGCTGCTGATACGCCTTCACCCACGCATCGCTTCCAAAGGTCAGCACCTTGCCGTTGTCCACAAATCCCTGTCCGTCATTCGCGCCAATCGCCACAATAATCGCATCCGGCCGCGCATCGCCAATCATCGCCGGATACTCCGTCATCCAATCGAAGACATCCGGCCGTGCCAGCCCAGTCCCGCTGCGAAACGCCTTCACTACGCGCACATCCTGGTCCGGCGCAGTCTCGCGCAGCAGAATGTCGCTCAGTCCCACGGCCATCATCGAGTCGCCCACCAGCGCCAGCATCCGCGGCTTGCCGGAGGTTTGCTGCGCAAGCTGCGGCAGAGCCGTCCGCATCGGCACGCCGGCCACAACCGGAGCGGTAGCTCCGCGCACCGGCGTCGCCGGCGTGTGTCCGTTTGCAATCGTCGCCTCGCACGATCCTCCCGGCCACGCACTACCGTCCGCGTAATCATTGCGCGCTGCGAGCAGGCGCGCCGGGTCGTCGCTCCAGCCCAGCCGATCGAGCCCGGTAAGACTCTCTGTGCGTACCTCGTCTAGCCCAAGCGGCCGCAGAGTTCGATGAATCGCCGATGTCGCCCGCACCGCGATCATCGCCGCGCGGCTCACCTCCAGCCGGTCGGCCCACACCGTGAGCGCCTCTGACTCGAGCAGCAAAATCGTCACCGCAAATCCTGCCATCACGGCAGCCAGTTGACTGAGCGAGTTGACTCTCTGTGCACGCATAGCCTTAGAACCTGAAGTAGATGAACGGCGCCACACCCGAAGGCCCAAGCAGTTCAATCACGAACACCGCGCCGGCAAACGCCGCTCCGCGCGCCATCGCCGGCCAGCAGCCAAGCTCGCATTCGAGCACTTTGCGCCAGCGAAGCGGTTGATACTGTCCCGCCAACCCCAGCAGCAGCGCCAGGATCACAGGCGCGCTCATGAGCGTTGCCGCGCCCGGAACTGCAAGCCGTTGAAGCACGGTAAACGCAGTTGCAAACGAAGGAGCGCGAAAGAAGACCCAGCCCAGGCACACGGCGTGAAACAGCAGCAGCCGCGAGGCCCAGCGCCATGCCGCAGTCGCACGCATGCGTTCAAGCGGCGGCCACGCGATCGAGCTCCACATCCGGTGCGCGACGAGATAAGATCCATGCAGCGCGCCCCACACAACGAAGGTCCATGCCGCGCCATGCCACAGCCCGCCCAGCAGCATGGTGATCATCAGGTTCACGCAGGTGCGCCAGGCAGCGCCGCGCGAGCCGCCCAGCGGGATATAGAGATAATCGCGCAGCCATGTCGAGAGCGAGATGTGCCAGCGCCGCCAGAATTCCTGCGGATTGGCCGCCGTGTAAGGCGCATTGAAATTCCTCGGGAAGCGGTAGCCCAGCAGCATCGCGCAGCCGATCGCAATATCGGTGTAGCCTGAGAAGTCGCAGTAGATCTGCGCCGCATATCCATAGATGGCCAGCAGCACATCGGCGCGCCCAAAAGCTTGCGGCGCCGCGAACACCTGCTCCACCAGCCGCGTAGCCAGCAGATTCGAGATCACCACTTTCTTGAACAGCCCAGCCACGATCAGCAGCAGCGCGCGATTCGCGCGGATCGCCTTCGGATTGCGCGGCACGCTCAACTGTGGCAGAAAACTCGACGCGCGCAGAATAGGTCCGGCGATGAGCTGCGGAAAGAAGGCCACGTAGAGCAGCGCGTCGAGCATCCGCACACGCTGCTTGAGCTTGCGCCGGTACGCGTCCATCATGAGCGAAATGGCGTGGAACACAAAGAACGAAACACCGAGCGGCAGCAGCGGCGAAGGGATACGAATCAGCGGTGGTCGCGCCATACGGGCCCACAGATCGAGAACTGTAGTGAAAAAGAAACTCGTGTACTTGAAGTATGCAAGCGTGGAGAGGCAGACCACGATGCCCGCAGTCAGCCACGTCTTGCGCATCTTCTGTGTCTCGCTTGCCTGGATGCGCTGCGCAGCAATCCCGCTCACCAGCGAGATGCCCGCCAGAAGCGGCACATAGCTCCAGTCCCAGAAGCCATAAAAAAGATAGCTGGCCACGAGCAGAAAAAGCTTGTGCACGCGGTTCAGCCGATAGAGGCTCCACGCGACCAGCAGCACAGCCAGAAAGAACAGCGCGAATTCAACCGTGGGAAACAGCATGTCGGCCCCGCAACGGAGTTCCCGTTGCCCAGAGCCAATGCAAGCCGCCATCCAGATTGTTTCGTGAACAAATAAACGAGTTAAACGTCAGTGGAGCATTTCGACCCGTGTCACGTCAGACACGCGCGTGTCAGGCCAGACACGAAAATTGCGGTTGACTGCGCGTCAGTTTATCTCGCCATTCACGTCAGCCGGAATCGCCCGTCCGGAACGCCGCTTATTTCCACTTGCAGCGCAAAAACGCTGCCGGAAAGCTGCTCGGCCGATCGTGCGCTGGTGATGTAGAGAGTCTTCAAGCCGGGCCCGCCAAATGCGCAGGTGGTTGGACTGGCTACCGGCATCTCCAGGATGCGATCGACGTGGCCGTCCGGAGCGATCCTCACCACGCACCCGCCGTTATACCGCGCATTCCAGAGAAATCCTTCGGCGTCCATCGCCGAGCCGTCGGGCGCGCCGTGTCCAAAATCGGCAAAGAAGTTCCGCTGCCCGGCAATCGCGCCGGTCCGCTGATCGTAATCGAAGGCCCACAGCATGTTCGCCGTGGTGTCACCAAAGTAGTAGGTCTTTGCATCCGGGCTCCACGCCACGGTATTCGAAATTCCGATCCCGCTCTTCCACTCGGTGACCGTTCCATCCGGATCGATCCGGTAGAGCACGCCGCCTGCGAACTGTACATCGAGCAGCTCGCCATGCGCGCCCACGTTGTTGCGCATGGTTCCCACCCAGAGCGAGCCGCGCGGATCTACGCGCGCATCGTTGAAGCGCATCGCGGGCGCACCGGCGAGCGTATCGATTGTCTTGAATTCCGGATGGCTGCGCGGCGACCAGAGTCCGATGCGCGACCCCAGCACTAGAAGAAAAGTATCTTCGTCTGTGGTCAGGTTCACTGAGGTCACGGGCTCGTCAAAGAGCCAGGTCAGCGTGGCGCCGGCTGCCGGATCGAACTTGTGAACCAGGAACCGGTTGATGTCAGTCCAGAAGAGAGCGCTCTGCCCGGGATGCCACACCGCACCCTCGCCGCATATATCGCCCGCAGGCACAACGCACCGCAACTCTTCCTTCATCGAACCCTCGTCTCACGCGGTGCGCGCCACGCCAGAAAGCCGCGCTCCGTACCGCCGCGAATCCCCGCCGCACCATCCTACAACGCCTGCTTGCACATTGCACGGAGCCGGCAGCTAAGCGACTGTCAGCGGCTTGACCGATCTGTTGTGCAAGTGCAATTGTTCATGGAGCGCAATCTATGCAGCTCGTTACCGCGTTGAATGGTCCGAGAAAAGTTCCACTCGCCGCCGGAAAGGATGCTGCCGGGACCCGGCCCGCAAGTTCGCAAACCATCCCCCTTATGTCAATGAGAGATCGCCCATGCATTCCATTCGTGTGATTTCCGCAGCGCTTGCACTCGCCGCCGCGCCTTTGCTATTCGCGCAGAGCCCGCAGGCGCTTACCTTGAGCGGGGACTATCCGCTCACTCATGACCCATCC
Organism: Occallatibacter sp.; assembly: GCA_049677625.1. GTDB lineage: Bacteria > Acidobacteriota > Terriglobia > Terriglobales > Acidobacteriaceae > Telmatobacter. The sequence continues at coordinate 14,923 of JBAUCP010000462.1, forward strand.
ATCGCCAGACAGGGCAACACGTACTACGTGTTCGCAACGGGCTTTGCTCCCGGCGGAGGCCAGTTTGCCATTCGCTGCTCCAACAACCTGACGGACTGGAAGCTGTGCGGCCACGTCTTCGATGAGATCCCAGCCTGGATTCGCGAGGCCAGCCCGCGCACCAAAGAGCTATGGGCTCCCGACATCTCTTTCTTCAACGGCGAATATCATCTTTATTATGCCTATTCCGCGTTCGGCGTGAACACATCCGGCATTGCGCTGGCGACCAATGAGACGCTCGACCCCGCGGACCCGCGCTATCACTGGAAAGACGAGGGCCTGGTTCTCAAATCGACCGAGGCCGATAACTTCAACGCCATCGATCCCAATATCGTTTTGGATGACCACGGCCGGCCCTGGCTGAGCTTCGGCAGCTTCTGGAGCGGCATCAAGATGCGGCGCATCGACGCGCTCAGCGGCAAACCGGACGCGTCCGATTCCACGCTCTATTCGCTGGCCACACGCGCCAAACCTGCAGATGCCGCGCCCGCAAAACCGGGCTTGCCGCCCGACTGGGAGGCGATTGAAGCGCCGTTCATCGTGCGCCATGGCGGCTACTACTATCTCTTCGTCTCGTTCGATCTATGCTGCCGTGGCACGCGGAGCAACTATCGCACCATGGTTAGCCGCTCGCGCACAGTTACCGGACCGTATGCCGATGCCACGGGTAAACCGATGCTCGACGGCGGAGGCACGCAACTACTGGCCGCCAACAGCCGCTGGCTCGGGCCCGGTGGCGAGTCCGTGCTGCAGAGGCCGGAGGGCGACATCATCGTCTTTCACGCTTATGACGCAAGTACCGGGAAACCGGCGCTGCAGATCTCTACTCTCACGTGGAAGCACGGCTGGCCTCACGCCGTGCTGGGAACGACGGGGGAATCGAAATAGATACAGACTTTCGTCAGTCAAGTGGGAAGAAGATTTGTGCGCAGGCAAAAAACGGCCCCCGTATTAACGGGGGCCAAGTTGCCTTGGTTCTCTCGCGTTGCGAGAGCTTGGTTGGCGGCCTACGGCGGGGTGGCCGTTGGCGCTGGAACGGAGCCTCGGGGGGGAGGATGGCC
>JBAUCP010000463.1:0-2593 GCA_049677625.1 Occallatibacter sp.
CCTGCCCTCGACGCTGGTCGAGTTCAGCGCCCGCCATGATGCGCGCCCGCTCACGCTGCCTGAGGCCGAAGCTCTCTACCAGTTCACTGACTTCACCGGCTTCATTGAGGCGTTCAAGGCGGTCACCCGCCTGCTCACCGGGCCCGATGACTACGAGCTGGCCGCGTGGCGCATGATGCAGCATCTGGCCGGGCAGGGAGTGGTCCACGCCGAGGTCTACATCTCCGTCGGCGTCATCTACATGTGGCGCAACCACGATCCGGCGTGCTTTGAGCCCATCTTTGCCGGCTTGGAGCGGGCGCGGGAGCGTGGCGAGCGCGAGCTGGGGCTCTCGCTCTACTGGATATTCGACGCCGTACGCCACTTCACCGTGCCTGAAGCCGAGCGCGTCTTTCAGAAAGCCGCGGAGATGCATGGCGAGTTTCCGGCGATCATCGGCATCGGACTGGGCGGCGACGAGCGCCGCTGCGGCTCCGAGCCCTTCCGCGCGTTCTATGCTCAGGCGCATGCCGCCGGCCTTCGGCTGACCAACCATGCCGGCGAAACTACCGGCCCTGAAGCCATCCGCGAGGCGCTTTCGATCGGCTCAGAGCGGCTTGGCCATGTTCTTTCCGCTATCCAGGACCCGGCGCTGCTCAAAGAATTGAAGTCAAAGCAGATCGGCTTGGAGCTCAACCCCACGTCGAATGTCCGCACCGGCGTCTGCTCCTCGTTCGCCGCGCACCCCTTGCGGCAGTACTTCGATCGGGGACTTCTGGTGACAATCAACTCAGACGATCCCGCCTTCTTCGGTTCCAACCTGGCCAACGAATACCTGCTGGCCCACACCGAGCAGGGATTCTCCCGCGAAGAGCTGCGCCGGCTGGCCGCCAACTCCATCCGTTCAAGCTTTCTTCCCGAGCCGGCAAAAACCCGCTGGCTCGCCCGCATTGAAACCATTCAGTAAACAGTTCTTTGCGGCGTCTCACGCCGCTCGGGCCAGCTCCATCGAATCTGCGATATCATATTGCCAACGAGGTTAGTGTCCCGATTTAACGTTGTTTTGAAAAGGGCACCGCATCAGGAGGCTGCTTCATGTCAGTTGAGCCGGAATCACCCACACCCGCGGAAGAAACTGCCGAGATCGAGACGTGCGGATGGAAGACTCTGCGGGTGATCACGTGGTTCTCCGCAGGCATGGCCGTGGCCGCGCTGGGCATCTATCTGGGCAATGAGCTGCGCTGCCGCTCCAAGTTCAAGAAGCGCACGCCCTACGATTTCTATTCGAACGCCGGCGAGCAGGCCAGCAGCGAGTTTGGCGTCGGTATCTAGCGGCGTCTCCGAAGTTCATCGCATAAATCAGTCATCCCCAAAGCAGGTCGCCTTCGGCTACGCTCAGGGCAGGTTTTGGACTCGGGGCACGGGCACTGCTTTGCGGGCGGCTCGCAATACCGGGCTTCAGCCATTGAGTTCCAGTTCCCACACCCTCCCGTAACCTGCTGATTCCATACTTCCTTCCTGCGGTATTCGATCTCCCAGAACCCCTCCTTGTACCCAAATCCCGCTCGTATTCATCTAACAGGATGTAGTCGAGGCGATTTGAGTACGCCACGGTCAGTCGTTCGGCGCGCGCCTCAAGGAGCAATTGGTATGCAAAGAAAATCGTTCCAAATCGCTGCCGTGGCAGCGGCCGCTGCGTTGCTGGCCGCGATGCCCGCATTCGCATCCGCTGAAGATCAGCCTGGCCAGGGGCAGGCCGTGGTGACCGTGCTCCCGCAGGACAATGCGCCGGCCAATGCGCCGCTTCAACAGCAGGTGAGCATCAAGGTCAACGGCAAAACATCAAACGTTACCGGCTGGCAGCCGTTGCGCGGCGCCAGCTCCCCGGTTGAACTGGTGGTTCTGATCGATGGCGCTGCCCGCTCCAGCCTCGGCAGCCAGTTGGGCGACGTCCAGCACTTCGTCCAGGGCCTGCCGGCCAACACCAGCGCGACTATCGCCTACATGGAGAACGGCCAGGCCGTGCTCACCGGCCCGCTTTCCACCGATCGCGCCGAGACGCTGCGCGGGCTTCACATCCCTGCGGGCGGACCCGGAGTCAGCGCCAGCCCTTACTTCTGCCTCTCCGACCTCGCCAGGCACTGGCCGTCTAACAACCGGCAGGCGCGGCGCGAGGTGGTGATGGTGACCGACGGCGTGGACTACTACAACCTCCGCTACGACCCCGACGACCCCTACCTGCAGGCGGCCATCAATGACTCCGTGCGCGCCAGGCTGATCGTCTATTCCATCTACTGGCGCAACATGGGCCGGCTGGACCGCAGCATGTACGCGACGGACTCCGGGCAGAACCTGCTGACCCAGCTTACCCAGGCCACCGGCGGCAACAGCTACTGGCAAGGCTACGGCGATCCGGTCAGCCTGCAGCCCTACTTCGAGGACATCGAACGCCGGCTCGACAACCAGTATGAAGTGAGCTTCATGGCTCCCTTCAAGGACAAGCCGCAGGTGGAAACCTTCAAGCTCAAACTCAGCGCTCCCGGAAGCAAAGTGGATGCACCGCAGCAGGTTCTGGTTCTTGGCTCCGAGTCGGCCGGCGGCGAGCAATAACCGC
>JBAUCP010000464.1:0-9956 GCA_049677625.1 Occallatibacter sp.
GCAAACATACTTTCACAGCACGCTCGCTTTCTCCTTGAACAGGACGAAGCTCAGAAAATCATCACGGATATGACTGAACAGGTCGCCAATTCCTGGTACGAGGCTGTCAGGGCCTGTGGTGTTTCTGTCCAGGATGCCGAAACGATCCGTTCTGCATTCGTCTATCCCGGTTTCTCGCGTGTGTAGAAAGGAAATGTTGGGGCAAACAGCGGGTCCTGGGAGTCCGATGGGAATATGCGCCCACACTGTCGCGGCGAGGACCCGTATGTGACTGGCTGTCAGGCTGAGACCGTGGAAATATGCGTTTTATATTCGCCTGTACTGTTTCTATGTTCCACGTATGGCCTCGGTCATAACGGAAAGCATTGGTCTGGCGAAGATGATTCTGACTAGAGTGCTCGGGGGATGAATGCGGAAGCTGACGACGCGAAGGACACCAAGCCAGAATTCCGTCACTTGGCCAGTCAATTCAAGCCAGGCGCCTCAGCCTGGGTTAGGTCCGGTTCCTCCACGATCAGGTAGTGAGAACCGGGTTGGGTTGAAAAACGTGGTCCAGATTTTGGTCCAGTTGAGCGCCGACGAAGCTCCAATCGTTCCTCTTCGCTCCACTCTACTCCGTTGAAAACGTACGTACTCCAGGGCTTAGCATTCGGCTCTTAACCGACAGGTTGTAGGTTCGATTCCTACCGCGTCCACCAATCATTCATTTATTCATTTCTGGCCGTTGGCTCTACGCCGTCTAGTCCAGGGTGAGATTGTAGTGTGTCCTCGCCAGACCTCTCACACGCACCACTTCCTCCTCTCCCCGCACCATCCCGACAACGTTCAAGATGATCTGCCTCAGCGTCTGAGTACCCGAGAAATTCCCCTGATGGTAAGTGTGCCCCGCGTCTCGAATTTCGAGCACGCGTACGACATCGCGCCTTACTTTGCCATAGTCCGACGAGTTCGCGGCCCAGGACGCATTCAAATCGGCGTAAACCGGAACTACGGCAGCGGCAACGACCAGCGGCGCTAAATCGCGCCGCGGGTAGGGGCCAATCTTGTTCGCCGCGCCAAAGGTGAAATTCACCGCGAAGTATTGACTGATGACTTGTGCAACCAACTGCTTGGCTCCAGTCAGGTCGCCGTAGTCCTTGTCGTCAAGCCAGACTTCGAGCGCTGAGCACAGGCTGTCGAATTTGCCCACGTTATCGACGTTCTTGTACTTCGATTGAAAATCGGGCTTGCCAACAAGAACCTGAATTCCTTGCTTGATTCGCTCCGCACTTGCTTTTCCCATGGTGTGCACCCCATCCACAGTGATGTGGGGCTGACGCGCGTACCTTGCACGTGGCCGGAACCCACCAGGAATCCTAGCCCGCATTGTTTGAATATGTCTATCGTCGCGCTCCTGTTCGCACCTAACACCCAGCCCATCCAGTGATCCGCGTCACACACGCCCATGCAATCGAACGGCGTAAACTGAATTTGCCAGGATTCCTCTCATGAAACGTGCCGGATTCGGTTTTTACGCTGCCCTCACTTTGCTGCTGATGGTATGGGGCTACTACCAGGCCATTTACGTCGCGCCCACTGACGCCATGCAGGGCGAGATCTTCCGCATCATCTTCTACCACGTGCCGCTGTTCATCTGCGCCTTTCTGTTGTTCGCCATCTCCTTCAGCGGGTCCGTCGGCTTTCTGGCCTACCGGCATAGCCGGCCCGATTGGGCGCAGGTCGCCGATGCCTGGGCGCTCTCCGGCGCTGAGGTGGGCGTGGTCTTCTGCACCAACGCGCTGATTCTCGGCTCGATGTGGGGCCGGCGCGCGTGGGGCATCTGGTGGACCTGGGACGCACGGCTCACCACCACCCTGGTTCTCTGGCTTATCTACGTGAGCTACCTGCTCATGCGCCGCTTTGCCGCCGGCTCTCAGGTGCAAACGCTGGCCGCGGTGCTGGGCATCTTCGGCGCGCTCGATGTGCCCATCGTTTACATGTCCAACCGCTGGTGGCGCACCCAGCATCCTGCGCCGGTCTTCGGCGGCGACCCTGGCTCCGGCATGGACAAGTCCATGCTCATCCCCTTTGGATGGAATGTTTTGGCCTGGCTTGCCTGGGGAATCCTGCTTCTCACCGTCCGCTTCCTTGTCGAGCGCCAGCAGCAGCGAATCGCCGCCGCCGAAGCCCAGGAAGCGCTGGCCGGTCATTCCACCATCTGAGCCATCATCTGAGCCCCAGCGCCCGAAAGCACGAAACCAGCAGAAGCGAGGAGAAAAATGGATCAAGCCGCGATTCTCGATCACCAGTTCCGGGTTGCCGCCTACGCCATCACCTGGTGCATTCAGCTCGGCTATCTCGCCTGGCTGGGATTCCGGTGGCGCTCCCAGAAGCGCGAAGCCGAGCGGGTGGAACGCATTGCCCGCTGACGCTATATCCGGAATAAGCCGCCTTCTATCAATTACTTAAAGAGCCCCCGCCCGCCAAGCGAACGAACTGGGGCCGGCTCCATGTCTCAATTACCACTTTGGCGTCACAAACCCATAGCACCCATAGAGTTACGCCCCATCTTCAAGTGGTATTTCAGTTTTTCCCAATCCGGGAGATCATGCAGTTGTGGACAGGCTCAACAGAGCCGCACAGGAGATTCCTTCCATGCATGATTTCTTAATCGCCCTCGCTTTTATCGGTATGGTTATCGCCCCGGCCATCGTGGCCGCCAACTCCGGCGCCGGCTCCGCGGTCGAGCCTGAGTAATCGTCAACTTTTTCACGGCGGTATGCGCCGCCCCGGGTCTGCATTGTTGGCGCACCGTTCACAACTTAAACCCCGGCGATTCGAGGACCTCTCAGGCCCGGCCGCCCAACACGAATTGATCTCGACCATTCACGCCGCTGCAGTATTCTCATCCCCCCAGTAGTTTTCTTCTTCATTTCCATCTACAACGCCGCCCCTCCGCCTCACGCGCAAGCCCATTCCTCTCCTAGAGAACCGTACCTGCGCAGCCATGCCGCTCCTGACTCCAATCAGCCCGGAAATGCTATAGACTGAGGGTTCGAGGCGCCAGCATGTTAGTCGTCATGAAAGCGCAGGCCACGCCAGAGGAGATCCAGGCGGTCTGCGACCACATTGAGCTGTTGGGTTTCCGCCCTCATCCTCTGCCCGGCGCGCAGCGCACCGCCATTGGCATCACCGGCAACCAGGGCGAGGTGGACCGCGGCAACCTTGAGGCTCTGCCCGGCGTCGCGGAGGTCATCCGCGTCTCAAAGGCCTACAAGCTCGCCAGCCGCGACGTCAAACAGGAAGACACCGTCATCCGCTTCGCCGGCACAGACGCCGCCATCGGCGGACCTGGTCTGGCCGTCGTCGCCGGCCCCTGCTCCATCGAGACCCGCGAGCAGGCCTTCGCCATCGCCGAGCAGGTAGCCGCGGCCGGCGCGCAGTTCTTCCGCGGCGGCGCCTACAAGCCGCGCACATCGCCTTACGCATTTCAGGGCCTGGGTCTCGACGCGCTGAAGATCATGGCCGAAATCCGGGAAAAATTCGGCCTGCGCATCATCACGGAAGCGCTCGACAGCGAAACGCTGGAGCTGGTGGCCGAGTGGGCTGATGTCATCCAGATCGGCGCGCGCAACATGCAGAACTTCTCGCTGCTCAAAAAAGCCGGCCGCCTGCGCAAGCCGGTGCTGGTCAAGCGCGGACTCAGCGCCACGCTCGAAGAGTTCCTCATGGCCGCCGAGTACGTGATGAGCGAAGGCAACTACGAGGTGATCCTGTGCGAGCGCGGCGTGCGCACCTTCACTGACCATGCGCGCAACACGCTCGACCTGAGCGTGGTTCCGGCCATCAAGCGCGTCAGCCATCTACCCATCCTGGTGGACCCCAGCCACGGCACCGGCCGGCGCGACAGCGTGCTGCCCATGGCCCGCGCCGGCGTGGCCGCTGGAGCGGATGGCATCATGGTCGAGGTGCACAACCACCCCGAAGCCGCGCTCTCTGACGGGCCGCAATCCATCTATCCCGAGCAGTTCGCGGAGATGATGAACGAGATCGGCCAGATTGCCCCCATCGTCGCCCGCCATCTTCCGCGCGGCATTCACGTCGTCGCAGCGGCCGGGTAGGTAGATCGCGTTGCGTATCGGACTAAAAAACTCCTGGGTGCCCCATGTCTCGCTTTTGAGATATGGGAAAGCACGAACCTGGGTGCCCCATGTCTCGATTTTGAGACATGGGAAAGCACAGCTCCTGACCGCGCTTCTCGCACCCGCTCTGCTCACCCTCACCGGCTGCCGCCCGCACGACTTCCCGCAATATCCGCCCAACTATCGCGAGTACGCCTACGTGCCCAATGGCGGCAGCGGAACCGTGACCATCCTCGACGTGGTCAACGTCCGCATCGACCGCGAGTTGCAGGTAGGCGTGGGCCCGGTGGCCGTGGCCTCCAGCCCCACCCGCAATGAAGTCTACGTCGTCAACTCCGGCGCTCCGTCCGGCAACGGGTCAATTTCAGTGATTGACGCCGAGCACAACACGGTCGTCGCCACCATCCCCGTCAGGCGCCAGCCCGTCTCCATCGATCTCGACCCCGCGGGCAAGCTGGCCTACGTGGCCAACTCCGGCTCAAATTCGATTTCTGTTGTGGACCTGCCCGCCCGCCGCGTCATCGCCGAGATCGGCGCCGGCCAGGAGCCGGTTGCCGCGCGCCTCTCGCCCGACGGAAAGACGCTGCTGGTGGCCAACCGCGGCGGAAACTCCGTTACGCTGATCGACCCCGGCGCCGACCGCGTGCGCGCAGTCTTTACCGGCTGCCCCGGCGCCGAGGGGCTGGTCATCCTGCCCGACTCATCCAAGGCCTTCGTGGCCTGCTCAGCCGGCCACCAGGTCATGGCCATCGCCCTGGCGCGATCGAAAAATGATTCAGGCGAGCCGGCTCGTTTGGAAGCATTGATGGACGTGGGCCGCGCCCCCGTCGATCTCGCGCTCAAGCCCGATGGCGGCGAGATCTTCGCGTCCAACTCGCTCTCCAACTCGGTCTCGGAGATCTACAACACCTCCGACGAGGTCGGCGACACCTATATGATCGGCGAGGACCCCGTCTTCGGCCTCGTCTCGCGCGACAACGCGCTGCTCTACGTGGCCAATCTGCGCACGCAGTTCGTGAACATCTATTCAATTGACGACGGAAAGCGCGTCGGATGGGTTCATGTGGGCGATGGCCCTTCCGCGATGGCCTTCTCCGCCACCGGCCATCTGCTCTTCGTCGTCGACTCGCGCTCCGACGATGTGGCCGTAGTGCGCACCTCGAGCCAGTCGCTCTTCACCATGCTCCCCGCCGTCCGCGACCCCGACGCGATTGTGGTGAAGGCGTTCAAGGTCCAGTAATTTTCCGGGTACGTACGCGAGGTTCTTAAAAAGAAGCAGAAGGATGTACTTTACGCACGGGTCCAGTACTCTTTTGCAAGCTGAAGCGACCGCAAAATCACAAATTGTTCGTGGATGACCTGTTGGTAGCTGCTTGGGAGACCTTCTCTCACCTCACGAAGAAACTCATCCATAGGCAGCAATTTTCCGTTCGCGATTGTTGACGGATGCCGTTTCCCCCGCACTTCACTAAAAATGGCTATACGTTCGATCTCGGGGAGCGCAATGCCACTGAACAACCCGGGAATATATTTGCGCCCGCAATCGAACTTCTTCGTCAAGCGCGATTCCCGTACTGGCCAACTGCCAGCATCGCTCGATACCTCAATATGAATTAGCTTGTTCTTTGTAGGGCTGAAAGCAACCACATCAAGTTCACCTTCATAACTGCCGCGTGCAAGTTTTCCGACACGGGTATTTCTGCGGACAAAATAGCCCGTGAATTCATACCATTCCGCCACCAACGATTCCAGAAAATTGTCCATTACCTCGGTCCTTGCACAAAATATACGCTCCCGAGAAGAATAAGCTTGACTCACCCGCGCTACTGCTGACTTGCTGACTTGCTATCCAGCCTTCCCGTTCCCCAGCCGCGACACGCTGAACTGCGCGCCGGCAAACAGGATCAGCCCCGAGATATAAGCCCAGAACAACAGCCCCACCGAAACATAAAACGCACCATACAGCGACTTCAGATCGAGGTGCGGCAGCACCAGCACGAAAATTTCCTTCGCCACCAGCCAGACCACCCCCGTCACCACAGACACCCGCAGCACCGGCATCGCCGGCACCCTGCGATTCGGCAAGATCCAGTACACGCAAAAGAAAAAGATGATCACCGCTACGCCTGTCGTCAGCGTCAGCATGATCGAGCTCAGCCAGTCGAACACAAAGTTATCCGTGTGTTGAAAGAAGATGAACGCCAGCACCGTGCGCGCGCTTGCATTCACCCCCACGCTGCCCATGCCCAGTACCACCATCACCAGCGCCAGCCCGAAGGCGACCGTCTGGTTGAGCAGGTAGTTGCGGCTCTTGGTCACTCCCCACGCCTGATTGAGAGCTACTTCCAAAGGCAGAAAAATGCCCGTGCAGGAGATGAGAATTACGACCAGCGAGAAGACCTGCACGCCGTGGCGCGAGGACAGCGCCGCCGCGGCCTTCATATTGTTGGCCAGCCAGTCGGGCGTTGTCGTGGTGGGGAAGAAGTAGTTCACCATCGACGTAATCACGTCGACCATGGCCTGCGAGTGAAACACCTTCAGCGCCAGCGTATACATCAGCACCACAAACGGAATGAAGGAGAGAATCGCATTGGCCGCCACGCTGAAGGCGAAGGTGTGCACCTCGCTGTCGAGCAGGTAGGCGACCAGCGCTGTGCCGCGCCTGCGCCAGTGGTACCACTTGGAGCGCGTAGCCAACTCCGGCGGAGGCGCGCCGCCCACCGTGGTCTCAATCGGCAAATTCGATTTCAAAACTTCCGCCACGCACAACTCCCGCTTCGCAACCTGGTCTCCGATCGGCATGAGATGTTCCTGTGTAGCGCCGGACTCCAGTCCGGCTGTACTGCCGGCGTCCACGCCGGCAGAGGATGAGTGCGGGCCTGGAGGCCCACACGACAGCCGGTCTGGAGACCGGCGCTACCTTCCCTGCATGCACCGAGATCCCTCTTCAAGGATAGCCGGTGGGGCCCGATTCGCGCTGCGCTGGCGCGGATGAACGTCCAGTACGATCTTCAGCAGCGTCCAGTTTTCCAAGCGCCCAGCGCGCCGCCGCGCGCAGCCCCTCATCGGCCGCCTGCGCCCACTCCCTCAGCCGCGATACGAACTTCACTTGCTCCGAGTTCCCCATCGCGATCGCCACATTCCTGCGCAGCCCCGCAAATCCTGCCCTGCGCACCGGCGACCCGTTGAAGTTCTGCTCGAACGCGCGCTCGTCCATCGCCGCCAGCCATTCGAGCGCCGGATTGACCAGTTCTGCCCGCGCTTCCAGCTCCGGATCGGCGCCAATCGGGGCCTTGCGATTCCACGGACAAACGTCCTGGCAGATGTCGCAGCCAAACACCTGCCGTCCCATCCCCGCCGCAAGCTCTTCTCCAATCGCTCCCTTGTGCTCAATCGTCAGATACGAGATGCACCGCGTCGCATCCATCTGGTAGGGCGCAATCAGCGCCCCGGTTGGGCAGGCCTCAATGCACCGCCTGCAGCTCCCGCACCGATCCGGAAGCAGTGCCGTGGGCACTTTTTCTTCTTGGACTGGCAACGAGGTTAGCAGGACCCCCAGAAACCCATACGACCCAAGCTTGGGATGGATGAGGCATGTATTCTTCCCCGTCCAGCCCAGCCCCGCGGCCACGGCCAGCGAGCGCTCCACCACCGGGCCGGTGTCCACATAGGCCCGCGACTCAAATTCTCCGAACCGCGAGTGCAGCCGTGCGTCCAGCGCCTTCAGCCGCTTGAGCAGCACCTTGTGATAATCGCTGGGCCGTTGCGTGCCGTCCGCATCTCTGCGGCTGCTCCACGCATAGCGCGCAATCCATCCAACGTCCTCTGGAGCCGCATCCCCCGGAACCGCATCTCCCCTAATCACATCAAGTGACCGCGGCTGTGCGCAGTGATAGCTGGCAAAACAGACCACCGCCGACCGCGCCCAGGGAAACGGAACGCCCACCCGCTCGCGCACCAGCCGCCCATTCTCGGCCGCGCGCTCAAGATATTGCATCGAGCCGGCACGCCCGGCCTGGATCCACTCCGCAAACCGGCCCGCGTCGCGCGACTCCTGCTCATACGGCAGCGGCACGAGCCCAGCCTCCGCAAAGCCGGCCTCCAGCGCAAAAGCGCGCGCTTCCTCGCGGGCCAGCCCGGCCTGGGCGGCATCGTGCGAAACGGAAACGGAACCGGAAACACTCATTCTGCGTATTGGAGATCACTGTTCATTTGCGGACGCCCGGCATGAATTCGTACACCCAGGCGGCCGCGCAGGGATCGCAGGAACTCCGGCTTTCCCTTGCAGTTTCAGCATATTCCCCCTGGCCGGCGCTCTTTGAGGTTTGGTCTGCCGCGTGCAAGTTCAAAGGACAGCGAAGCTGCAAGTGAGAAGCGTTTTCTAACAGGAGGTTTTTATGAATATCGTTCAGGGCAGCAATGCAGCTACGGTCGCCGTGGAAGCCGATGAGCCGGGCGGAACGGCCGAACTGGTCAGGGGCAAAGAGGAAGCATTGCTCGAGCGGCTGAAGCCGATGCTGCAGAGCCAGTCCGTTACGCTCGACATGCGCGCCGTGCAGCGGATTGACGCTGCGGGCATCGCCGCGCTCATCTCGCTCTATTGCATCGCGTCGGAAGCCGGCCACCAGTTTACGCTCTCCCACCCCACGCCGCACGTCCAGGAGATTCTGCAGCTTGTGGGCCTCGAACGCATGATCGAGCGGACTCTGGCCGCGCCCAGCGCCGGTTCGGCTGCGCAACCCGGCGTTGAGCTTGAGCTCAGCGCGGCCTGAGCCGCAGGCCGCCTGTTCTACCCTCTGCTCCTTGGCGCGTACAATCGTTCTCGAATCTTCCCTCGATCCGGCCCTTTGTGACCGGATTGTTTGCGATCGGACCGTTTGACTCATGCGCGCCAGGCTTCTCTTAACTCTCGCACTCTCCGCCGCGGCCCTTTTTGAGGCCGCGCGCGCGCCGGCCCAGAACCCGGTGCAGGCCCCGGCGCAGGACCCGGCGCCCGCCAAAGCCTTTCTGGTCTCCGTCTACCGGCATTACCAGAGTGGAGGCATCGGCATCGATACGGTCGGCCCGCACGTCGGCCTCTACTTTCACTCGTCCCTCGTGGCTCTCTTCAGCGCGGACCAGAAGGCGGCCAGCCCCGATGTCGGCGCCATCGACGGCGATCCCATCTGCGCCTGCCAGGACTGGGACGGCATCTGGGACCTCAAAATCGACGTGCATTTTGACACTCCGGAACGCGCAAAAGCCGCGGTCTCTTTCGCCTTGTCCGCTCCTAAGGACCGCCCGAAAGACTCCCTGCGCAAACTCGAGTTCACCCTGGCCCAGGAGAACGGCGAATGGCGCATCTACGACATCGTGGACCGATCCGACCCGGCCGCCCCATTCGCACTGCGCAAGGCCCTGCAGGCCGATATCGACAGCCATCGCCACTAGGTCACCGACCGCTAGAAGATGTGTAGCGCCGGACTCCTGTCCGGCTGTACTGCCGGCGTCCACGCCGGCAGGGGATGTGTGCGGGCCTGGAGGCCCGCACGACAGCCGGTCTGGAGACCGGCGCTACCTGTCAGATACATCGATCAACGCCCGTCTCAAATAGTGGAAAGCCGTGCCGGAAATACGAACTCCCCTGTTCCCGGCCCGATCCAGCCGGATATGACGAACGACACCGCGAATCGTATACTTGAATCGCTATTGTATTTGCGACATGCCGCAAGGCGCAGTCCGATGTCTGGATGACGCGCGCATGCTCATTCCGGCCGCTTGAAAATCCAGTCGTTGAGCCTCTGTTCGCCACCCACTCGTATCGACCCGCCCGCGCAATCCAAGCAACGGAGGCTT